>NZ_JBMQQZ010000063.1:0-20708 GCF_057362025.1 Bordetella sp.
GGGCCAGCCATGCTCGACGAACGCGATCTGCAGGCCGGCGCGCCGGTGCGCCTCGCGCAGCAGCGCGTGCCAGGCGGCGCGTGCCGCCGGCGCGACGTCATACATCCGGGTAGAGGCGATCAGCGGCGCGGCCGGCATGGCAGTCAGGCGAACTTCAGGGTTTGACCGATCCCAAGGCGGCGCGCCTTGTCCAGCATGGCCTGGCCCAGGGCGATATCCGTGGTGGACAGGCCGCGATGCCAGAACAGGATGGTTTCGTCTTCGCGCTCGCGACCGGGCTTCAGGCCGGCGACGATCTGGCCGATTTCGGCGTGCAGGTTCTCCTGGGTGATGCGGTCGCTGTCCACGTGCGCGCGCAGCGCGCCGAAGGGCAGGCCCTTGCGGCACTGGCCCCAGTCGTCGACCACCACCTTGCTCATGATGTCGGTCAGCGACAGTTCGACGGCGCTCATGGTGCCGTAGGGCATGACCAGTGCGCCCGGCTTGATCCATTCCGTCTTCAGCAGCGGCGTGGGCTCGGGCAGGCGCGAGGCTTCGACCACGATATCGGCGTCGCGCACGCAGGATTCCCAGTCGTCCATCACCTTTACCGGCTTGCCCAGGTCGCGCGACAGGCGGTCGCCGAAGGCCTGGCGGCTTTCCGGGCGGCGCGAATGGACGCGGATCTCGTCGAAGTCGAAGAGGCTGTCGAGCAGGCGCACGTTCCAGTACGACGTGCCGCGCGCGCCGATGTGCCCCAGCACTTTGCTGCCGCGGCGGGCCAGGTGCCTGGCCCCCAGCGCGGTGACCGCGCCGGTGCGCATATCGGTGATGGCCGTCGCATCGACGATGGCCAGCGGCTTGCCGGTGACCGGATCGAACAGGTTCAGCAGCGCCATTTCCGACGGCAGGCCGACCTTGTAGTTATCGACGAAGTCGCTGACGACTTTCACCCCGGCCACGTGCAGCGGTTCGATATAGCCGCGCAGCACGTTGAAATGCCCCTTGTCCGAGGATTCCGGGATCAGGTGCACGCGCGGCTCGATCACGGTCTTGCCCTGGCCCTGCGCGCGCAGGGCGCCTTCCACCGCGGCCAGGATCTCCGCGTCGGTGATGTCCAGGGCTTTGACGTCCGGCCCGTTCAGATAGGTAATGTCGATGGACTGCATGATGTCTCCAGGCTCATTGGATAGGCTTGATGCCGGCCGTCTTGACGATCTCCGCCCATTTGCGGGTTTCGTTCTGGATCATGGCGGCGAATTCTGGCGTGGTGGTGTTGGCGGGATCCACGCCCTGGTCTTCGAATTTCTTGCGCACGGCGGGATCCTTCAGCACGGTGGCGATGTCGCGCTGCAGTTTCTCCAGGACGGCGGGCGGGGTCTTGGCCGGCGCGACCAGCCCATACCACGACGTCACGTCGAAGCCCGGATAGCCGCTTTCAGCGACGGTGGGAACGTCCGGCAATTGCGGCAGGCGCTTCGGGCCGGCAATGGCCAGGGCGCGCAGCTTGCCGCCGCGGATGAAGGGCAGCACGCTGGATACGCCCGCGAACATCATGTCGACGTTGCCGGCGACGACGTCGGTGACCGCCGGCGCCATGCCGTTGTAGGGAATGTGCATGGTATTGATGCCGGCGGATTGGTTAAGCAGCTCGCCGGCCAGATGCGCGCCGCTGCCCGCGCCCGGGGAGGCGAAGTTCAGCTTGCCCGGCCTTTCCTTGGCGTAGGCGATGAAAGACTTGAAGTCCTTGGCCGGCATGGTGGGGTTGACCACCAGGATATTGGGCGAGGTCGCCAGCAGGGTGATCGGGGCGAAGGCGTGCGCCGTATCGAAGTTCAGGTTCGTATAGAGCAGGGGGTTGACGGTCAGGTTGCCGGCCGGCGCCAGGCCCAGCGTGTAGCCGTCGGGCGCGGCCCGCGCCACCTGTCCCATGCCCAGGTTGCCGGAGGCGCCAGGCCGGTTCTCGATGATGACCGGTACGCCCCACATCTCGTTCAGCTTCTGTCCGACGATGCGCGGAATCGCGTCGGCCACGCCACCGGCGCCGAAAGGCACGATGATCGTGACGGGCTTGGATGGATAGGCCGCGTCGGCGGCGTGCACGGGGGCGGATGCCGCCGCGACGAGGGCGCCCGCGGCGGCCGCCGCCAGGCGCAGGTTCAGAGACAATTTCATGGTATTCCCCTTGTATGTGTGTCTACTGCTGCGTTGTGCCGCGCCTGGAAGGCGCGGCGAGAAGATGTCGTACGCCGGTAACCGACCGCCCGTCGCAACGGATGCGCGACGGGCGCCGCGCGGGCCGTGCGGCCGCGATCGGGCGGCAGCCCGCGCGGTCAGCGTCCCAGCATGGGCAGGTCCAGCCCGGCGTCGCGCGCGCAGGCGATCGCTTCGTCGTAGCCCGCATCCGCGTGCCGCATGACGCCCGTGGCCGGGTCGTTATGCAGAACGCGGCCGATGCGGCGCGCGGCCTCTTCGGTGCCGTCGCAGACGATGACCACGCCCGCGTGCTGAGAGAACCCCATGCCGACGCCGCCGCCGTGGTGCAGCGATACCCAGGTCGCGCCGCCCGCGGTATTGAGCAGGGCATTGAGCAGCGGCCAGTCCGAGACCGCGTCCGAGCCGTCGCGCATGGATTCGGTCTCGCGGTTCGGGCTGGCGACCGATCCCGAATCCAGGTGATCGCGGCCGATGACGATGGGCGCGCTCAGTTCGCCCGTGCGGACCATTTCGTTGAAGGCCAGGCCCAGGCGCGCGCGGTCGCGCACGCCGACCCAGCAGATGCGCGCCGGCAGGCCCTGGAAGGCGATGCGCTCGCGCGCCATGTCCAGCCAGTTGTGCAGGTGCTTGTCGTGCGGAATCAATTCCTTGACCTTGGCGTCGGTCTTGTAGATGTCCTCCGGGTCGCCGGACAGCGCCACCCAGCGGAACGGGCCGATGCCTTCGCAGAACAGCGGCCGGATGTAGGCGGGCACGAAGCCCGGGAAATCGAAGGCGTTCCCGACGCCCATTTCCAGGGCCATCTGGCGGATGTTGTTGCCGTAGTCCAGCGTGGCGGCGCCGCGCTCCTGCAGGGTCAGCATGGCGCGGACGTGGCCGGCCATGGACTGCTTGGCGGCGCGTACCACGGCTTCGGGTTCGGTCGTGCGGCGGGCCTGCCATTCCTCCATGGTCCAGCCTTGCGGCAGGTAGCCGTTAAGGGGATCGTGGGCCGAGGTCTGGTCGGTCACGCAATCCGGCGTGATGCCGCGCCGGACCATCTCCGCCAGCACGTCGGCGGCATTGCCGAGCAGGCCGATCGACAGCGCGCGACCCTTCTGGCGTGCGTCTTCCAGCAGGCCCAGCGCTTCGTCCAGGGTTTTCGCCTTGACGTCGATGTAGCGGGTGCGCAGGCGGAAGTCGATGCGCGATTCGTCGCATTCCACCGCGATCATGCTGAACCCGGCCATCGTGGCGGCCAGCGGCTGCGCGCCGCCCATGCCGCCCAGGCCGGCGGTCAGGATCCAGCGTCCCTTGGGGTCGCCATTGAAATGGCGGTTGGCCACGGCATAGAACGTTTCGTACGTGCCCTGCACGATGCCCTGGGAACCGATATAGATCCAGCTGCCGGCCGTCATCTGGCCGTACATCATCAGGCCCTTGCGGTCCAGTTCATGGAAGTGTTCCCAGGTGGCCCAATGCGGCACCAGGTTGGAGTTGGCCAGCAGCACGCGCGGCGCGTCGGCATGCGTCCTGAAGACGCCGACCGGCTTGCCGGACTGGACCAGCAGCGTCTCGTCCGGCTGCAGGCGGCGCAGGACTTCCAGGATCCGATCGTAAGAGGCCCAGTCGCGCGCGGCGCGGCCGATGCCGCCATACACCACCAGCTGCTCCGGGTGTTCGGCGACTTCCGCGTCCAGGTTGTTCTGGATCATGCGGTAGGCGGCTTCGATCAGCCAGTTCTTGCAGGTCAGGGTCGTGCCGCGCGGCGCGCGGATCGAACGCGACGGGTCCAGGCGGGAGGTGGGGGTCGAGGTCATGATGCTTGGTCTCCGGGAATCTTGGCGGGGGCGGCGCGCGTGGACATGACGGCGTGTCCCGTCAGGCGGTAGCGGTCGCCGGGATGGATCAGGCGGGCGAAGGTAACGACATCCTCGCCGGACCAGGTGCGGCGCAGCACCTGCAGGCAGGCCTGCGGGGTTTTCAGTTCGAGGCAGCCGGCCACGCGCGCATCGGGCAGGATCGCCTCGATGGTGTGTTCGACGGCCGTCAGCGGGGCAACGCGGCTCAGGTAGGCATTCGGGGTTTCGCGGCTGAAGTCCTGTTCGATGTAGTCCGGCGCCACGCGCGGGTTGACGTAGCGGTCTTCCAGCTGCACCGGTACGTCGTTGTCCAGGTGCAGAATGAGTGAGTGATAGACCGACTTGTCGATCGACAGGGCCAGCGCGGTGGCGATGCCTTCGGGCGCGGTGATGCGTTCGAGCTGCAGCACGCGGTTCGAGTAGCGGTGCCCGCGCTGGGCGATTTCCTCGGCGATGTTGCGGACTTCCAGGACCGGCAGGGCGGGCTTCTGTTCCGCCACGAACGTGCCCAACCCCTGGCTGCGCACCAGGATGCCGTCCTGGGTCAGCTCCAGGATCGCGCGGCGCGCCGTCATGCGCGATACCTGGAACTGCGCGGCCAGCTGGTTCTCCGACGGGACCTGGTCGTTCACGGCCCATTGGCCGGCCTCGATCCGGTCGACGATGTGTTGCTTGATCCGGGCATAGGGAGGAAGCGGCAGTTCGGGGGAAGCGGTGGGCATGGCGTCCTGGTGAGCCCGCGCGGCGGGCAGAGGGAACATGGGGCAAACTCTAACTTGAATATACAAGTATAGGCAAGTACGATGCGGCTATGGAAAACCCGGGTATGAACCCGAATGCCAAAAAAGGGACGCGCTGCCATGGACGATGAACTGCGGGATGCCGATGCCCTGATCGTGAATGCCCGGATCGCCACCTTCGATCCCGCGGCGGGCACGCCGTACGGCGTTGCCGGCGACGCGGATGCGATTGCGGTACGGGGCGGCCGCATCGTCTGGATAGGCCGGGCCGCGCAAGCGCCTGACTCAGCCTGGGCCGACGGCCCAGCGCGGCCGGGTCGGGTGATCGACGCCGAGGGCGCCTGGGTCATGCCCGGGCTGATCGACTGCCATACCCATCTGGTCTACGCCGGATCGCGCGCCACGGAGTTCGAGATGCGCTTGAACGGGGCTTCCTACGAGGACATCGCGCGCGCGGGCGGCGGCATCGTGTCCACCGTCCGGGCCACGCGCGAGGCGGCGCAGGCGGGGCTGGTCGCGCAGGCGCTGCCGCGTCTGCGCGCGCTGTTGCGCGAAGGCGTTACCACGGTGGAAATCAAGTCAGGCTATGGACTGGACCGCGACACGGAGCTGGCCATGCTGCGCGCCGCGCGCGCGCTGGGGGATACGCTACCCGTCACGGTGCGCACCACCTTCCTGGGTGCCCATGCGCTGCCGCCCGAATACGCCGGCCGCCCTGACGATTACATCGAATTCGTCTGCAGCGAGGTACTGCCGGAGGCCGCGCGCCAGGGCCTGGCCGACGCCGTCGACGTCTTCCACGAAAGCATCGGGTTCGACGCCGCGCAATCCGAGCGCGTCTATCGTGCCGCCACCGCGCTGGGCCTGCCCGTGAAGGTGCATGCCGAACAGTTGAACCTGTGCGGCGCGGCGGCGCTGGGCGCGCGCTACCGGGCCTTGTCGGCCGACCACCTCGAACATCTGGATGAAGCGGGCGCGCGCGCCATGGCGGCAGCCGGCACGGTCGCCGTGCTGCTGCCCGGCGCCTTCTATTTCCTGCGCGACACGCGGGTGCCGCCGGTGGATCTGCTGCGCCGGCATGGCGTACCCATCGCCGTGGCCACCGACTGCAACCCCGGCACGTCGCCTTTCGCATCCCTGCTTTTGATGCTGAACATGGCGTGTACGCTATTCCGGCTGACGCCGGCCGAGGCCCTGAACGGCGTCACGCATGCCGCGGCGCGCGCGCTCGGCCTGCAGGATGAGGCGGGCAGCCTGGCGCCGGGCAAATGGGCGGACCTGGTTTTCTGGCAGGTGCCCGCGCTTGCCGAGCTGTGCTACAGCCATGGCATGCATCTGCCCGCGCGCATCCTGCGGCGGGGGGTCGACGTCAATCCGTCTGCATATGGCCGGTCTTGACGATCTGCCCCAGGCGGGCGCGTTCTTCCCTGGTGAACGTCTCGAATGACGCACGCGTGCCGCCGCCCGCGTCCTGGCTGCTGCGCGCCAATGCCTGTCGCACTTCCGGTGTTTTCAATGCGGCGTTGACGGCGGCGTTCATCCTGTCCAGGATGGCCGTCGGCGTGCCGGTGGGCGCCAGCAGGCCCGCCCAGTGGACGATGCGCAGGGTGGGAAGGCCTTCTTCCGCCGTGGTCGGGATAGTGGGCGCGCTGGCCATGCGCTTGTCGCCGGTGATCGCCAGCGCCTTGAGCTTGCCGCCTTTGATCAGGGGCAGGGTGGCGACACTGGCCTCCGAGGTCGCGTCCACCTGTCCGGCCACCACGGCCGTGACACCTTCGCCGCCGCTCTTGTAGGTGATGGGTTCGACGTCCAGTCCGGTGGCTTCGCGCAGCATTTCCGCGACGAACTGCGGCGCGCTGCCGTTGCCGGCGG
Source organism: Bordetella sp. (assembly GCF_057362025.1). NCBI lineage: Bacteria > Pseudomonadati > Pseudomonadota > Betaproteobacteria > Burkholderiales > Alcaligenaceae > Bordetella > Bordetella sp. The sequence continues at coordinate 6,650 of NZ_JBMQQZ010000063.1, forward strand.
TCGAAAACGTGATGCGGCCCTTATGGTTCTTTTTGGCGTTGGCCAGGAATTCCTTCAGGTCGTTGGCCGGGTTGGCCGCGCTGGTCACGATGACCGACGGAGTGACGGTCATCAGCACAACGGGCGTCAGCGCTTCGTCCTTGTAAGGCTGGTTGGGCCGGATCAGGCTATTGGTGATGACGCTGTTGCCGCCCACCAGGAAGGTGTACCCATCCGGCGTACTGTGCGCGACGTGGGCCGCGCCGATCGCGCCCCCAGCGCCGGGCCGGTTTTCGACGACGACCGCCTGGTGCAGCTGTTCGCTGACCGCCTTGGCGAACAGGCGCGCGGCCAGATCGATGCCGCCGCCGGGGCTGAAGGGCGCGACGAAGGTAATGGGATGGTCGGGCCAGTCTGCGGCGGTGGCCGGTCCTCCCGACAGGCAGGCCGACAAGGCCAGGGCGACGCAAGCGCCGAAGCGCGGCAATTCGTGTTTCATGATCGTCTCTCTGTCTTTTCTTTATGCGGGCGTGCCGGCAGCCTGGGCAGGTTCGCTGCGTGTCGCGGTTTGTCGTAGCCCGCGCTTGGCGTCCCTGCGTTGCTTGTCCTGCCGGGCCGGCCGCACCCGTTTGCGGTAAACGATCCCCTCGGCGGGATTGTGCCTCTTTCAAGACATAAGGGAAATCGCCTTGGCGCGGCCGGTGGCGACGACGGCCGGCGGCGGCAGGGCACGCGGCGACCGCGGCATCATCCTGGTGTTATCCATTCCAGTATCAGCCATGCCAGTGCCGTCCATCCGGGTACGGGCTATCGGCTGGTAGCGGGTTTTCGGCGGCCGTATAGTACGCAGCTCTTGCCCGCCGCCCTTCATCGAGCAGTGTGTCCACGATCATGACTACCTCCAGCGCCACGCCCGCCCACGCCGATACCGCGATCCTGGAACAGGGCTCCGCGCATTGGGCGCGCAACCTCGCCGTATGCGTGTTCGGTTCGTTCACCACCATCATCGGGATGACGCTGCTGCTGCCCTTCCTGCCGCTGTACGTCGAACAATTGGGCGTGAAGGATCACGCGGCCATCGTGCAATGGTCCGGGGTGGCCTTCGGCGCGACGTTTTTTACGGCGGCATTGACCGCGCCGCTGTGGGGCAGGCTGGCGGACCGCTACGGCCGCAAGCTGATGCTGATCCGCGCCAGCCTGGGCATGTCCATCGCCATGTCGCTGATCGGCATGGCCGAAAACGTCTATCAATTGGTGGGGCTGCGGCTGCTGGCGGGCCTGCTGGGCGGCTACGCGTCCGGGTCCATGGTCTTGGTCGCCACGCAAACGCCCAGGCACCGCACGGGCTGGGCGCTGGGCGTGCTGTCCTCCGGCATCATGGCGGGCAACCTGGCCGGGCCGCTGATCGGCGGCGTCCTGCCGCCGCTGATCGGCATACGCGCGACCTTCCTGGCGTCGGGCGCGCTGATCTTCGTGGCTTTCCTCGTGACGAGCTTCCTGATCAAGGAAGAGCGCCGTCCGAAACCGGGCAGGTCCGCCGACAAGCCCAAGGGCGGATTGGCGGCGGTACCCGATAAGGGGCCCTTGCTGGCGATGCTATGCACCGGCGCGCTGCTGATGCTGGCGAATATGTCGATCGAGCCCATCATCACGGTCTATGTGGCGCAGTTCGCCGAAGCGCGCAACGTCACCATGGTTGCGGGGCTGGTGATGTCGGCCACGGCGCTGGGCAGCATCCTGTCCGCATCGCGCCTGGGGCGGCTTGCGGATCGCGTGGGCCATTGGAACGTGATCATCGGCTGTCTGCTGGTGTCGGCCGTGCTGCTGATTCCCCAGGCCTTCATCACCGCGAGCTGGCAACTGGTCGTGCTGCGTTTCCTGATGGGGTTGTCGCTGGGCGGCCTGTTGCCCTGTATCGCCACGGTCATCCGCCATAACGTGCCTGAACGCGTGGCGGGCGGCATGCTGGGCTATTCGACCTCGGCCCAGTACGTGGGGCAGGTCGTCGGCCCGTTGGCCGGCGGTTTCGTCGGCGGCCATTTCGGCATGCGCTCGGTGTTCCTCGGTACCAGCCTGCTGATGGCCTTGGGCGCGCTGTACAACCGCCTCGTGCGCGTGAGCCGCGCCAGGCGCCAGGGCTGACGCGGCGCCGGCGCGGACGCCGGCTGTTGCGCTCGTGGACGGCTCGATCGTTCCGCCGCCGCGCCGGCCGATCAGCTTCCCGTCAGTCTGCGGGGTGAAATGTGGCGGGTTTGCCTCGACCTTCGTTCAAAGTCGTCCCGCATGTGCGCGTTCGTCCGGGAAAACATGGACGTCTCGACCCGTCCGCGAGCGCCGGGCATGGCTTATCCTGCGGGTTCGACACTTCGACCCGAACGGTATCGGCGTGATCGCATGACTACAAAATACCCAGGAGACAAATCCATGAGCCGTGCTTTGAACCGTTGCTTCGCCGCGCTATTTGCCGTCGCGGCAGTGACCGCCGCGTCTTCCGCCCGTTCCGCGGACGCCTGGCCGGACAAGGCCATCACGCTGGTGTCGCCGTATGCGCCCGGCGGCACCACGGACGTACTCGCGCGCTTGCTCGCCACCCGCCTGCACGACAAGCTTGGCCAGAACGTCATCGTCGAGAACCGGGCCGGTGCGGGCGGCAATATCGGCACGGCCTACGTGGCCAAGGCCAAGCCGGACGGCTACACCTTCCTGCTGGCTGCCAGCGGTCCCATCGTGATCGCCGGCACGCTGTACAAGAAGCTGCCCTACGATCCTGCGAAGGACTTCACGGAAGTCGTGCCGCTGGCCCGCACCAGCTTCGTCGTGGCCGTCAATGTCAAATCCGGCCTGAACTCCATCCAGGACATCATCGCCAAGGGCAAGACGGGCGACCTGGTGTTCGGTTCGGCCGGTTCGGGCACGCCGCAGCACATCATCGGCGAAATGTTCAATACCGCCGCGGGCACCAAACTTCGTCACATCCCGTACAAGGGATCCGGTCCCTTGCTGACCGACCTGGTCGGCAACCAGGTGCCGCTGGCATTCGAAAACCCGCTGGTCATCATGCCGCAGGTCAAGGCCGGCAACCTCAAGGTACTGGCGGTGACCGGCGCCCAGCGTTCGGCGGCCTTGCCTGACGTCCCGACGCTTGCCGAGACCGGTATCAAGGGCGTCGACGCGCAGCCTTGGTATGGGCTGCTCGGCCCGGCGGGGATCCCGCCTGCGATCACCAATCGCATGAACCAGGAAGTGCAGGCCATTCTGAATGCGCCCGACGTCAAGAAGCAGCTTGCCGGGCTGGGTGTCGAGGCCATGCATATGAGCCCCGCCGAATTCCACACCTACGTGGTCAAGGAAATCGGGGTGTGGGGCAAAGCGGTGAAGGCTTCGGGCGCCACAGTGGATTGAAGCGACCGAAAGGTCCTGCCCCGCGGTGAACGGATTTCCGCGGGGCAGGCCGGCGGCACTCGAGCCCGGTCTCGCGCGCAGCAGGGCACCGATGGCCGCCCCATCATCAGTATCCCTCCAAGAGACGACCCCGGTGATCGCCTTTTGGCGCCGTGGTGGTGCTGTGGTTCGGCAACATCATTCCGGCCAAGGCACTCAATCGTCGGGGAACTCCCATTTCTGGGCGCTGGCCCCCGCCAGTTCCTGCACGCGCTGTTCGTCCTTGCCGAATTCCGAGGCGACGCCGCTATACGTGATGGTGCCGCGGTCCAGCACATAGGCGCGATCGGCGATGCCGATCGCGGCGCGGACATTCTGTTCGATCAGAAGCACCGCGGCACCTTCGTTGCGCGCCGCGACAATGATGTCGAAGACGTTCTGCACAATCAGCGGCGCCAGTCCCTGCGACGGTTCGTCGAGCATCAGCAGCTTGGGGTTGAGCAGCAGGACGCGGGCGATGGACAGCATTTCCTGCTCGCCCCCGGATAACTGCCCGCCCTTGTGACCTTTTCGCTCGGCGAGCCGCGGAAAGGCTTTATAGACGCGGGCGATATTCCACGGCCCCGGGCGGTCCACCGGCACCTTGAGGTTTTCTTCGACGGTCAGGTTGGAGAAGACCCGGCGGCCCTCCGGGACCAGGCCCACTCCCAGGCCGGCGATGCGAAATGGCGGCAGATGCGTGGAATCCGTGCCGAATATCTTCACGTGGCCGGTGCGGGCCGGCGTCATCCCCATGATGCTGCGCAGCGTGGTGGATTTGCCCGCGCCATTGCGGCCCAGCAGGGTGACCAGCTCGCCCTCGTCGACTTCGATATCGATGCCGTGAAGGATATGGCTCTTGCCGTAAAAGGTATTGAGTTGCTGTATCTCAAGCGCCTTCATGCGATTCCCCCAGATAGGCAACTTGTACTTTTTCGCTGGCGGCGATCTGGTCGGGCGTGCCCTGTTCCAGGACCTCGCCTTCGGTCAGGACCGTGATGCGATCGGCCAGGTTGAAGATGACGCGCATGTCGTGTTCGACCAGGACGATCGTCAGCTTTTGCGCGCGATGCAATCTGCGTATCAGCAGGGCGGTTTCGTAGGTCTCCTTGTTGCCCATGCCCGCCGCGGGTTCGTCCAGCAGCAGCAGCTTGGGTTTCAATGCGAGCGCCATCATGATTTCGGCGGAGCGCTGGTCGCCATGCGATAGTTCGCCGACCAGGCGCTCGGCCTTGTCCGTCAGCCTGCCCATATCGAGCAGTTCGTCGATGCGGTCCTCGGTTTCGCGCGCCAGTTCCCGGGAACGAAAGAACTTGAGCCTAAGGCCCTGCGTCACTTCGACGGCGACTCGCAGGTTCTCGCGCACGGTCAGCTCGCGAAAGACCTCGGTAATCTGGAAGGTCCGCGCCATGCCCATGGCCACGCGGTCGTGCGGCGGCACGTCCGTGACGTCGGCGCCGTCGAACACGATGCGGCCCTTCGTGGGCCGGTAGAACCCGCTGATCATGTTGAAGAACGTGGTCTTGCCGGCGCCGTTCGGACCGATGATCGCGTGCAGTTCGCCGGGTTCGACAGTGAGCGAGACGTCGTTCACCGCCACGAGCTGGCCGAAATACTGGGAAACGTTGTGGACTTGGAGTAGGCTCATTGCGCCCTCCGTTGGAATAGTCCGGCAATACCGCGGGGAATAAGCAGCACGACCAGCACGAAGATCATCCCGATGAAGAACATCCAGTCTTGCGTCACGCCGGAAAGATAATCCTGCGCCAATACGAAGATCGCGGCTCCGAGCAGCGGGCCCCAGAAGGAACGCATGCCGCCGATGACCGCCATGAGAACGAAGTCGCCCGACTGGGTCCAGTACAGGTCGTGGGGGCTGGCGAAGTTGTTGAGGAGCGCGTACAGCGAGCCCGCTACCGACACGAAAAAACAAGAGATGGTGTAGGCGATCCAGATGTGGCGGTTCACCGGGATGCTCAGGAACTGCGCGCGGCGTTCGTTCTCGCGGATGGCCTGCAGCGTATGCCCGAATGGAGACCTCAGGATCGTGGCCATGGCATACGCGCAGAGCGCCAGGATGGCCAGCACGACATAGTAGAAGGCCAGGCTGGACGTGATGTCGAACTTCATGAAGCCCAGGTCCACAGCCAGGCGCTGAAAGCCCCGCAGGCCGTTGTCCCCGCCGGTGACGGAGTTCCACCGAAAGGCAATGAAGTAGAACACCTGGCCGAAGGCGATGGTGGCCAGCGCGAAGTAGATGCCGCGCAGCCTGACGATCAAGGCGCCGATCAGCATGCCTCCCAGCGTGCCGACCAGGACCCCCACGACGAAGGCCGCGGGCGTGCTCGGCATCAGGTACTTCAGGGTCAGGCCCGTGGCGTACGCGCCCAGGCCGAAGTAGGCGGCATGGCCGAACGAATTGACTCCGGTATGGCCGACCAGCAGGTTGGTCGCCATGGCCGCCAGCCCGATGACCAGCAGGCGCGTGGCAAGGTCCGTATACCCGCCCAGGGGCGTGATCCAGTAGGGCACGCTCAGCAGCACGATCCAGAGGATCCACTGATAGTACTTTGGTATGTTTCTGCGCTGATTCACAGTTTGGTCCCGCCTTTCTCGCCGAACAGACCGTACGGCCGGAACAGCAGCACGATCGCCATGATTACGTAGATGGAAGCTTCGGAGGCGGACGGGTAGAACACCGTCACGACGCCCGCCGCCACGCCGATCACCAAGCCGCCGAAGAGGGTGCCGACCAGGCTGCCCAGGCCGCCCACGATGACCGCCACGAAGCTGGGCATGATCAGGCCTTCGCCGATGGTGGGCGTCAGCCCCAGCATGCCGGCCGCCAGCACGCCGGCCAGGCCCGCGAAGAAGATGCCCAGGCCGAAGTTCAGATTGCGCAGGATGCGCACATCGACGCCCAGGGCGGACACCATTTCCAGGTCGAGCGTGCCGGCGCGTATGCGCATGCCCACGCGGGTCTTCTTCAGGACGTAGAACAGCACCGCCACCGCCACGGCGACCAGGCCCACCATGAAGACGCGGTAGCCCGTCAGGAAGAACAGCGTGGGGCTCAGCGGCGAGTTCAGGATGGCGGGGGTCTGCAGCGGCAAACCCTGCGCGCCCCAGATGAAGCGGATCGAATCCTGCAGCACGTAGGCGAGCCCGAACGTGAGCAGCAGGCTGTAGAGCGGATCGCGGTTGTACAGGGGACGTATGAGCACGCGCTCGACGATCAGGCCCACGATCGCCGTGAGGAAAGGCGACACGACCAGCGCCCCCCAGAATCCCAGGTAGGGATCGAGCGTATAGGCGATGTAGCCGCCCAGTGCGAGGAATTCGCCGTGGGCGAAGTTGATGACGTTGGTCAGGTTGATGATCAGGGACAAGCCCAGGGCCATCAGCGCATAGAACGCGCCGATGACCAGCCCGTTGAATATGTTGAAAAGGATCAACTGGGTCACGCCAGGTCTCCATTAAAACGACAAGGTTCATCCCCGGCAGGGATGCGCCTGCCTGGCTTTGGGTACGAAGGGATAGAACCGGACCGGGTCATCCGCGGCAGGGCGCGGACGACCCGACTTTCCAATGGCGAAGGCTGTCAGGAGGGCCAGGTCATCTTGCAGCCGGACTCTTCGATGGTAGGCGCGATGGTCTTGCTATCGATGATGGTATCGATGTGGAACAGATCGTCGTCGCCGTTGCCCTGGGGTTGCGCGTGGCCGGCCCAGAGCGTCCCGATGAGCAGGTGCTGGTTGGCCCGGTAGACGGCCTCGCCCGGCTGCAGGGAGACCTCGGGCGGCAGCACGAGCCCGTCCAGCGCCCTGGCCATCTTCACCGCATCCAGCGATTTTGCCTTTGCGGCCGCCAGCGCGCAGGCGTGGATCGAGGTGTGGCCGAACCAGGTACGCGCGGTCGGCACCCGGCCGGTCTTCTTCTTGACGGCGTCGACAAACTCTTTCACATGGGGCACGCCGGGCTGGTTCCAATACCACTCGATTACCCAGTTGCCGATGCGCGCGTTCGGTGGGAGCGCTTCGAGCGTTTCGAGCTCGATGTTCGCGCCCGCGATGTGAAAGCGCTTGTCCAGGCCGAACTGCACGGCCTGCTTGAGGACGTTGGTCTGGTCGTCGCCGTTCTGCAGGATAACGATCACGTCCGGGCTGGCCGACTGCGCCTTGATAAGGTAAGAGGAGTAGTCGGCAGTGCCCAGGGGAATCAGATCGGCGCCGACGTTGGTGGCGCCATACTTTTTCAGATTGGCGTTATAAGCTTCCAGCAGGCCATGGCCGAACGCGTAATCGGGAACCAGGAAGTAGAACTTCTTGCCGAAGCGTTTGATGAGATCGGGAGCGATCGCGTTGACCAGCAAGGTGGTGGATGGGCAGGTCTGGAACACGTTCCAGTGGCATTCGGTGCCGGTTATGGGATCGGCGTGCCCGCCGGGGTCCATCATGAATATGCCTTTCGCGTAGGCCACCTGGGAAACGGCTTCCGTCAGGCCGGAGTTCACGTTGCCGATCAGAAAATCGACCTTGTCGCGGTCGATCAGTTTGTGCGCCTTCTGCACCGCCACCCCGGCATCGCCGCTGGTGGAGTCTTCGACGATCAACTGGGCCTCGCGGCCGAGGATGCCCCCCTTGGCGTTGATTTCCTCCACGGCCAGTTGCATGCCTTGCAGCTCGTTCCTGCCGGTGATTGCGTAGGTTCCCGTCACGGGGTTGTCCACGCCGAATTTCACGGGTTGCTCTCCGGCCGCCATGACGATGCGAGGCGATACCATCGCGGCCGCTCCTGTTGTCGCGGCCATTTTCAGGATGGCGCGGCGGCTGATTCCTTTCGAATTGCTTTTGTCGTCCACTTTGTCGTTCATTTGGAACTGTCTCCTGTTGTGGCGAGCTCGAGTGGACCGCGTCTATTAGTGCGTGCTAATAAATCTGATGGCCCACTACCCAAAAAAAAATCGAAATTAATCCCCCGCTTGAAACGTTGGTGACATTGCTCCGAAGGTCAGGAAAAGTCAATCCGGGTAAACGGAATGCCAGTGACAGTGGTCGAGCGGGCGCTTCGAGCGCTTTTGGAATGACGCGAAAGACTCCAATTCAAATTCAGTTTGGACTCATGTCAGCACAAGGATTACCGTCGGCCATACATATATATGGCCGCTTATAAGCGGCCGCTTCAACGGAAGATGGGCCGCCTGCTTTCTTGAAATCAGGGTTTCCGGGATTATGAGTCCCTCGCTTCGAATCACACCAAGGGCTTTAATTCCCCCAGCACCGTTGGTACCAGCTCCGAGACTGTCGGATGAATATGCACGGTGCGTTGCAGCGTCGTATACGGCGCCTTGCTGGACATCACGTCCAGTATCCCGTGTATGGCTTCGTCGCCGCCGGTGCCCAGGATCGCGGCGCCCAGGATGGCCTTGCTTTCCGCGTCGATTACCACCTTCATGAAGCCTTCGGTTTCGCCTTTTTCGACGGCGCGGCCCACGCGCGTCATGGGACGGATACCCACCAGCGCCGGTTTGCCGCTTGCGCGCACGGCCGCTTCGGTCATGCCGACGCGGCCCAGCGGCGGGTCGATATACAGGGCATAGCAGGGCAGGCGGTCGCTGACCCGGCGCGGGTCGTCGTCCAGCAGATTCGCGGCGACGATTTCGAAGTCGTTGTACGACGTATGGGTGAATGCGCCGCGTCCGTTGCAGTCTCCCATGGCCCAGATGTGGGGAACACTGGTGCGCAGGGCGTCGTCCACCACGATGTAGCCGCGTTCGTCGGTCTTCACGCCGGCGGCGTCCAGTCCCAGGTCCTGGGTATTCGGCCGTCGTCCCACCGCCATCAGCACGTGCGAGCCGACGATCGGCCCCGGGTCCTGGTTGCAGGATACGCGTACTGCCGCGCCGTCCGGATGCGCTTCGAAGCGTATGCATTCCGCGTTCAGATGTACCCGTATGCCTTCCTTTTCCAGGATCTTCAGGATGGCGTCGGAGATGTCCGGGTCTTCCCGGGAAATCAGCCGGGGGCCTTTCTCGACGATGGTGACCGCGGCGCCGAAGCGGCGGTACATCTGGGCGAACTCCAGGCCGATGTAGCTGCCGCCGATCACGACCATGTGATTCGGCACGGTGTCCAGGTCCAGCAGGCTGGTGTTGGTAAGCAGCGGGATATCGTCCACCCCCGGCATATCGGGAATATTGGCGCGTCCGCCGACGTTGATGTAGATGCGGTCCGCCGACACGCGCTGGCCGTTCACATCGATTTCGTGCGGGCCGACGAAGCGCGCGTGGCCCTTCAGGACGGTGCAGTTGTCCATGCCGCGCAGCCACTTTTCCACGTTGGTGCGGGCGCGGATAACCACCTCGTCCTTGCGCGCCTTCAAGCGCCTGGCGTCCACGCCGACGCCGCCCTGCAACGCGACGCCGAAGTCGGCGGAACGGCGCGCCAGGTGCGCGGCGTAGGCGCTGGCGACCAGCGTCTTGGTGGGCATGCAGCCGGTATTGACGCAGGTGCCGCCGAAGTCCTTGCGCTCGATAACCGCGACGCGCTGGCCTGCCTGCGTCAGGCGGCCGGCCAGCGGCGGCCCCGCCTGGCCGGCGCCGATGACGATGGCGTCGAAGTGGTTGGCGGAAGTTTTTCCGGAAGGGGTATGCGTCGGCTGCGTGCTCATGAAACACCTCTCTTTGCGCGGCGCGCGCCGTGGCGGGTAGCCAATAGGGACGGCGAACGGGTGTTCCAACTGTAATCGGTTGACCGCGATTCGCGAAGTCAGGTGGGTGTGGCGTTCCGGCAGGCATACTGTGCGGTTGCCGCATCCCACCCGCCCATGCGTTCCGCCATTCCGCCATGACCGCCGATATCCGCCGCCGCGATTTTTTTCGCAAATCCGCCCGTACCGCCGGCGCCGCCGCCGGGCTGTCGATGTTCCCGCCGGCCATCCGCAAGGCCCTGGCGATCGGCGCGGACAGGCGCGCCGGCACCCTGGAGGACGTTGCCCACATTGTGGTGCTGACGCAGGAGAACCGGTCCTTCGATCATTACTTCGGCACCCTGGCCGGTGTGCGCGGCTTCGGCGACCGCTTTCCCATCCCCGTGCCCGACGCGCCGGGGATGGCGAACAAGACCGTCTGGTACCAGCGCCACGACGGCCAGCCCGCGGGCCTGCCCGCTATCCTGGCGCCGCAGCACAACGACACGGCGGTCGACTTTCGCCTGATGCGCACGGCCGGCACGCCGCACCTGTATCCCGATGCGCAGGATGCCTGGGATGGCGGCCGCATGACGCACTGGCCGCAGTTCAAGAAGAACGCATCGATGGTGTACTACACCCAGGCCGACATGCCTTTCCAGTTCGCGCTGGCGAATGCCTTTACGCTGTGCGACGCCTACTATTGTTCGCTGACCGGCGGCACCAATCCGAACCGCTGCTTCGTCTATACGGGCACCAATCATGGCGGGGACGATCCCACGAAACCCGGCGTCTACAACGGTCCGGCCTTGGACAACAGCTACAACACGTTGAGCAACGGTCCCCGGCAGGACGGCTATACCTGGATGACGTACGCCGAACGCCTGGAGGACGCCGGTATCAGCTGGCAGGTTTACCAGGACAACGAGTTCGAGTTCTACGCGCTGAATCCCTTGTTCGGTTTCAGGGCTTTCCGTCAGGCGCATGCGCGCAGCGTGCCCGCGGTGTCGCCAGAACGCACGGACCGCGAGCGCGCGCTGTACGAAAGAGGCATACGCACACGCAATGTGGCGATGCTGAAGGCGGATGTCATGGCGGATCGCTTGCCCCAGGTGTCGTGGATCTGCGCGCCATCGTCGGCGTCGGAGCATCCGCAACCGTCCAGCCCCGCGCAAGGCGCCGCGTTCACCGCCCGGGTGCTGGAGGCCTTGACGTCCAACCCGCGCGTGTGGAGCCGCACGGTATTGATCCTGAATTTCGATGAGAACGATGGGTTCTTCGATCACATGCCGCCGCCCGCGCCGCCATCGTATGCCCGAACGGAGGGCGGCGCGGCGGCGCGCGATCCGCAGGGCGCCAGCACGGTCGATACCGCCGACGATTATCTTGGCGACGACGTGGGCGGTATCGACGCGACGCGGCCCTATCGCCACCATCCCTACGGTATGGGACCACGCGTGCCCATGTATGTCATTTCACCCTGGAGCCGCGGCGGCTGGGTGAATTCCGAAGTCTTCGACCATACGTCGGTGCTGCGCTTCATTGCCAGGCGCTTCGGCGTGGACGAGCCCAACATCAGCCCCTGGCGCCGCGCCGTGGCGGGCGACCTGATGTCCTGCTTCGACTTCGCCACGCCGAACGAGGCGAGTGTCCTGGCCCATTTGCCGGATACCGCCACGCTGGACCGTCGCAGCCGATCGCTTCCCGGCATGACCGCGCCCGTGGCGCCGACCACGCCCGGATTGCCGGTCCAGGCCAAGGGCGCGCGCCGTTCGCGTGCCTTGCCCTACGCGCTGCATGTGGACGATGAAACCCCGCATGCGGGCGACAACGGCGGGGTGCGATTGCGGTTCTCGAACACGGGCCTGCGCGCCGCGGTCTTCCACGTATACGACATCGATCGCCTGGACGCGCTGCCGCGCCGCTATACGGTGGAGCCGGGCAAGGCGCTGGAAGGCGTCTGGCCCGGCGGAAAGCGCGGCGCCTACAACCTTTGGGTGCTGGGGCCGAACGGTTTCCATCGCCATTTCACGGGCGCGGCCGATCCGGCTATCGGCGCTTCGGCGTCGCCCGTGGTGCGGGTGCGCTACGCGCCGGATGAAGGGGCGATCGTGCTGACCGCATTGAACCCCGGCCCGGCGGCCATGGCGGCCACGGTCGCCGACAACGCCTACTTCGACCGCGCAAACTGGCATCGCGAAATCCCCGCCGGCCAACATGCCGAATGGCGCTGGACGCTGGCGGCCTCGCACCAGTGGTATGACTTCACGCTGCGGCTGGCCGGCCGGCCGGGGTATGCCCGGCGTTTCGCCGGCCGCGTCGAAACCGGCGCCCACGGGTTCGCGGATCCGGCCATGGGCGGCGCGGCAGTGGGGACCCGGTAAGTCGCCACCCCTGAACTTCCCGCACCAGGACCTGGAATGCCCATCGTAGTCACGCTGGACGTCATGCTGAGCAAGCGCAAGATGAAATCGAAAGACCTGGCGGCGATCGTCGGGATCACCGGGCAGAACCTGTCCTTGCTGAAGTCCGGCAAAGTAAGGGGCGTGCGTTTCGATACGCTGGAAGCGATTTGCCGGGCGCTGGAGTGCCAGCCGGGGGATCTGCTGGAATACCGCGAAGCGGACGCCTGACAGGGTGCGGCTGCTGGCCGGCGGCGCCAGGCGTCAGCCTTCGCAATCCGCCCAGCAATTGGGCGTTTCATACAGGCGCACGCGCGCCAGCCGCAGGTCGCCGCCAAACTGGCGGTGATAGTGGGGGCGCAGCACATCGAAGGCGATGCGGGCCAGGTTCTCCACCGTGGGAATGCGGTCCAGCACGACGGTCTTGTGCCCGGGCAGGCTTTCCAGGAATCCACGCACGGCGCTGTCGCCCGCATACACCAGGAAGGCATGGTCCCATTGATCCACCAGGTGTTCGCCGGCGATGGCCTTGATGTCCGAGAAGTCCATCACCATGCCGTTGTCCGACGCGCCGGGGGCCTCGATGACCTGGCCTTCCAGGGTGACCTCCAGCACGTAGCGATGCCCATGCATGTTGCGGCACTGGCTGCGATGGTCGGGAATGCGATGGCCGGCATCGAATTCCAGCCTGCGTGTGACGGAAATCGTGCCCGGCTGCGCGCGGGTGGGGCTGCTCATGGAATGCCTATGTATTTATGGGTTTGCAGGCTCAGCCGCCATTGCGGATGGCGCATGCAGTAGTCGACGATCGCCTGCGTGTTGGACACGCGTGCCGGCCCGTCCATGGGCTGCAGGAAAAAATGCTCGAACTTCAGGCCGGCGAAGGCTTCGGGCGGGGCATCCGCCTGCGGGTACACCAGCTTCAATTCATTGCCGGCGCGCACCACTACCGGGGACTTGCCCTTGGGGCTGACGCAGATCCAGTCGATGCCCGCCGGCGGTTCGATGGTGCCGTTGGTTTCGATGGCGATGGTGAAACCGCGCGCGTGCGCCGCATCCACCAGTGCACGATCGAGCTGCAGCAGCGGTTCGCCGCCCGTGAACACCACGTAGCGGCCGGCGGTATCGGGACCCCATTCGGCGGCGAGCGCGTCGGCCAGCAGTTCCGCGGTGGCGAACTTGCCGCCGCCCGGGCCATCGGTACCGACGAAATCCGTGTCGCAAAAGGTACAGGCGGCGGTGGCGCGATCGCTTTCGCGGCCGGACCACAGGTTGCAGCCGGCAAAGCGGCAAAACACCGCGGCGCGCCCTGCCTGCGCCCCTTCGCCCTGCAGGGTTTTGAAAATTTCCTTGGCGGCGTAGGTCATCAGGACTGCGGGTCTGTAAAACCGCCATTTTAGCGCGTGCCGGCTGCCCACCGCCGGTTCAGGGCCGGCGGGGTTCGCCTTAGAACAACTGCCGCAACCGCAACATGCCCGTTTGGGCGCGGTAATCCGACGCCGCCTGCAGCTCGTAGCGTGCCGCCAGGGACAGATTGCCGGCCTTGAACAGGGTCACGCCGGCGGACACCA
>NZ_JBMQQZ010000064.1:0-80644 GCF_057362025.1 Bordetella sp.
CACCAGCGCCTATGGCGTGGACCTGAAATACCGCAGCGGCTTCTGGAACGGTCGGCCGGTCAAGACGCGCATGACCGAGCTATGCGCGGCCCTGTCCGAACTGGGCGTGTGGACGCGGCTGCATTACGTCTACCCCTACCCGCACGTCGATGAAGTCATTCCCCTGATGGCCGAAGGCAAGATCCTTCCCTATCTGGACATTCCCTTCCAGCACGCCAGCCCGCGCATCCTGAAAGCCATGAAGCGCCCGGCCTTCGAGGACAAGACCCTTGCCCGCATCAAGCGCTGGCGCGAGACCTGTCCGGACCTGACGCTGCGTTCGACCTTCATCGTCGGCTTCCCGGGCGAGACGGAAGAAGACTTCCAGTACCTGCTGGATTGGATGAGCGAAGCGCAACTGGACCGCGTCGGCTGTTTCCAGTATTCACCCGTGGAGGGCGCGCCGGCCAATGCGCTGGACAACCCCGTCCCGGACGAGGTCAAGCAGGAGCGCTGGGAACGGTTCATGGCGCACCAGCAAGGCATCTCGGCCCAGCGCCTGCAGGCACGAGTGGGACGCGAAATCGAAGTACTGATCGACGAGGTGGACGAAGACGGCGCCATCGGCCGCAGCAGCGCCGATGCGCCGGAGATCGACGGCTCGGTCTACGTGGCATCGGAAGCACCGCTCAAGCCGGGCGACCTGATACGCGCCACCGTCACGGACGCCGACGAATACGACCTCTGGGCCGATGCCGTAGAACCGCGGTAAACGGTCGAGGTGCGGGCGGCCCGCCATCGCATAGGGGCGCCGCACCGCGACTCGCGTAACGCCAGCGTTACGCCAGGAAGTCCGACAAATCGTCGGCGTGCTCTTCCTCTACCGCCAGGATCTCTTCCAGCAGCCGGCGGGTCGTCGGGTCATCCTCGCCCAGGTACTCGACCATCTGCCGGTAGCTGTCGATGGCGACACGCTCTGCCACCAAATTCTCCTTGATCATGTCTTCCAGCGTGGAGGCCTCGACATATTCCGAGTGGCTGCGCTTTGCCAGGTTGGCCGGGTTCATATCCGGCTCGCCGCCCAGCTGGACGATGCGCTCGGCAATGCGATCGGCGTGGTCCTGCTCCTCCGTGGCGTGCTCGGCGAATTCCGCCGCCACAGGCTCGGCATTCATGCCGCGCGCCATAAAGAAGTGGCGCTTGTAGCGCAGCACACAGACCAGCTCGGTCGCCAGCGCGTCGTTCAGCAGACGCAGTACCGTCGGCCGGTCCGCGCGATAGGTGTCGGTGACCGCGCCATCCTTCAGGCCCTGGCGGGCTTTCTGGCGCATGGCCTGCACATCGACGTGAAAATCGGCCGTCTTCTTGCTTGGCATATCCATATCCGTGTTCTCCTTGTATCGGGGTTGGGCGGACCGGCGCCATGCGCCGCCGGCTCGATAAAAGCCGCTGTGTCCAAACGTATCGCCGCCCGGCGGATGCCGCGGATGGCCGCGGGAAAATATGCGTAAACTACCGGGCTTCGGTCTACGGTCCGTGGCGGTTAGCAAGTTTCGCGCCCGGTCCGGCCGCCCGGCCTGGTGGCGGGTACGTCGCACGACAGCTCGCACCACACCCATGGCCTGGCGGACAGACGCCACGATGCAAGCGGTGCAAAGCCATGAAACTCGAAAACATCTGTGTTTACTGCGGCTCGAATGCCGGGCGGCAACCGGTGTACGCGGAGGCCGCGCGCGGCTTCGGCCGTGAACTCGCGCAACAAGGCGTGGGCCTGGTGTATGGCGGCTCCAGCGCCGGCATCATGGGCATCCTGGCCGATGCCGTGCTCGAAAACGGCGGCCGCGTCATCGGCGTCATCCCGGAAGCCCTGGTGAAGAAGGAAATGGCCCACAAGGGGCTGACCGAGCAGCACATCGTCACCTCCATGCACGAACGCAAGACGATGATGGCGGAAAAGGCCGATGGCTTCGTCGCCATGCCCGGCGGCGTCGGTACGCTGGAAGAAATTTTCGAAACCTGGACCTGGGCCCAGCTGGGCTTTCACGGCAAGCCCTGCGGCCTGCTGAACATCGCGGGCTATTTCGATAAGCTGACCGCCTTCCTGGATCACACCGTCCAGGAAGCGTTCATGCGCCCGCAGCACCGCGCGATGCTGGCCGTGGAAAGCGACCCGGCCAGGCTGCTGGAGCGGTTCGCCGCCTACACGGCGCCGACGGTGTCCAAGTGGATCGAGCCGGCGAAATAAACCATGAAGAAAACCACCGAACAGCTGCTGCGCGATTACTTCCATGCCAAGGACGAGAACCGCCCCTGGTATATGGCGGACACCTTCGCGCCGGATGCCCGCCTGGAAATGGTGCTGAAAACCGCAGCCATCGCCTTCCCGTCGGAGGTCACGGGCGAACCTGCCATCGCCGACACGCTGGTCCGCGCCTTCGGGCAGACCTACGACAACGTGTACACCTTCTACTTCGATCGCCCGGCGCAGGGCGCCGTGCTGGCCGAGTTCAGCTGCGATTGGATGGTGGCGATGACGGAGAAGGCGACCGGCAAGGTGCGCGTGGGCCACGGCCGCTATGACTGGCGCTTCCAGGCCGAGCCGCATCGGGTCCGGCACTTGACGATCACCATCGAGTCGATGGAAACGCTGGCGGCCGACACCATGCCCGCCGTGTTCGCGTGGGTCACGTCCCTGCCCTACCCCTGGCTGGACCGCGCGTCCCTGCGCGGCATGCCGGCGCTGCCGGGCCTGGAGAGCCTGCGAACCCTGGCGCGCTAAGGGATCGTTCCGGCGACCGGCCACCGGCCCCTTCGGCCATCAGTCCTCGTCGTCGGACTCGATGATCGGAACAAAGCGATAGCCGACCTCGGCAGGCCGGGTGACCTCGCGGTGCCAGCCCCCTTCCGGTGTCGGCGTCAAATGCAGGTCGCAAGCCATGTAGGCATAGCTCTGCGCAGCGTCCATCTTCGTGCCTTTGCCGGCGAATCCGCATACGCTGACGAGCGCGTTCCATGCCACGGCGATGCGCAGCCGGTACGAACCATCGGCCAGCCGGGCAAGGTCCGTGCGTACCAGGCCGGGGCCACCCGGCAAGACGGGGCTGCCGTCGTCCAGCTTGATGGGCGCCTGCGGCCCCAATACCCACAGGCCTTTCAGAAGCTCCGCCACCGCGGTCTGGACCATATACGTCGAGAGCATCGGCATGTCCGGACCCGCCAGTCGATGGAAGGCCAGTAGCGCACGCTCTACCCCTTCGCGGGACGCTTCGTCGCCCGGCGCGCGTGGCGAGCTCGTATAGGGAATGTAGCGGCCGGAGCAGTCGACGCCCGTGACGGAAAACACGATGCTCGGCCGGTCTATCCCATCCAGGACGAACTGACGATCCACTTCGACGGCCACGGGCCCGTCCGGGCCGGGGATCTGCAGCGACGCCAGCGCTGGGACCGTCATTTCGCGGCGCAGGAGTTCCTGGGCAAACGCGTGGTGCTGCGCCGCGGCCATGACAAGTTCCGCCCGGGCGTTCACAGCGTCGTAGCGTACCCCGAAGTGTTCCGCGAGCAGCTCGCCGAGCTCGGCGCTCCCAGGGGCAACGAGGCCAGCGCCCGCGGTAACGCGCGCGGCGTCCTCGTCTGCCGGTATGGACGCGATGGCCATGGCCTCCATCAATCCCGACGCCAAGCGCAGGCGCCAGGCCGCATGCGGGGCCGGGTGGGACAGCGGCTCGTCATCGCCAGGGAATCGGTCGCCGACATCCCGGACCAGGCACGATGCCGCGTCGCTCAAGCCATTGGCCAGGAGAGCGCCCAGCTTCGCCATCGCGGCGCTGGCGTCCGCGCGGCGCGCCGGGTGCCGCTCCAGGAAGCCATGCCAGGCGGCGCCGGCGATCTCCGAGCAAAGCGTCGCGATGCCGTCGGGGCCAAGATCGACAAAGCACCCGTACTGCGCGCACGCCAACGCCAGCGACGCCGCGCCGTCGCGCAGCGCCCGGATGGTAAGGTCAGGCCTGGAGTCATACCGGGAAAGGGCGTCCGCCACCGCGACGAGGTGCTCGATACTTTCCGCGACATAGGGCGCGCGTTCCCGTGCCAGGGTTTCGAGCGCATCCCGGTCCAGGCGCAGGCCGTATTGCTTAAGGACGGACTCGTGCCTGCGCAGGCACCGGATCTCTTCATCGGACAGCATGCGGATGCTGTCCAGATCCAGGGCTTCCACGCGCCTGCCGGCCTCGCCGACAATCCGCGGCATGGCCAACCGCACGGCCATGCGCAGATCCTGCCGGAGGGACTGCGGGATCGGCTGGCCCGCGCAAGGTCCGTCGCGTTCCCAGGCCTGGAGCGCAGTCCCCAGGGCTTCCAGCGCCCGCACGATAGGCCAGCGTCCACCGTCCTCCGTGCACCGGCGCAAATTGCCAAGACAGCCGGTAAGCTCGTCGCGATAACGCCGGACGCGATCATCGCGCATGCCGCGTATCAGCCAGGCCGCGTCGGCGTAATCGGCGCGCGCGTCCTCCATCGCATGCAGCAGCGTGCCCAGCGTCTGGATACTGAGCTTGCCGGCGAAGGCCAGGACGTCCTTCAGCGGTTTGGCCATGAGCGCGGCGGCGATCAACCGCGGCGCCAGCGCGCTGCTGTCCGGAACCAGCACCTCGGTATAGCCGACTTCTTCCAGGCTTTTCGAAAGAGAGGCAAAGGCAAGGTCGTAGACTTCCTGGCTCGACCGCCCCTGCCCAAGCTGGAAATCGATCAGCTTCGCGGTCGTGTCGACGAAGTAGTCCAGGCGTTTGCCCACGGCGTCGCGCATCGCGCCTTGCAACGCGCCGATAAGATCGAGCCGCTGTTGCCACAATTGCGGCGAGGCGCGCCGGCCGCGCAGCGCCCGCGCCATGGCGCAATGCTCCGTGTCGCTTCCTTCGGACGATGGATGCGTCGTCGCCAGGTGGCGGGCCAGCAGGCGGAATTCGGCATGGGTCAATTGCTGCAAGGCGACGGCCAGCAGCCCTCGGACCGTACTTTGATCGGAGACGCGGCTCAGGCTGACGCCGAAACGGGCGCAGGCGAGGTCCAGCGTATGCGCATCGCCGGCGGTGGACAGGGCCCGGGCGATCTGTTTGAGCGGCATCAGCAATGTCCGCCGCGCGAGTTCGTCGTCCAGCATGGCGCTCAAGGCGGTCCATGCCCGGCGTGCCGCATCGTTGCCGGGCGCGCCGTTCAGCCAATCGCCCGGGTCGTGCGTGGCGGTGCCCAACCTGCGGCGCAGCACGGCCAATTGCCCCGTATCGCTTTTTTCGCAGAGTCGCTCGGCAATGCGGATAAAGACGCGCGCGTTCACCGGCCCGCGGCATTTCCCGGTGGCGCGGTCCACCAGTTGCCGCATGTCGTCGTGGCTGACCGCCGCGCCGCGGCCGATGTCGGACCATCTTTGAAGCTCGCGCACCCGGCTATCGGCGCGCACCCGGGCATACAGCAGCGACAGCTTGCCCCGCATGGAAGGCGCTTCGCGTATGTCGCGGGCCAGGCGCATCAGCCGCTTGCCCCGCCCGGCCCGTGCCCGGAATGGGGCCGCACGGTCCACTCCCGGCGCCACGCAGAAGACGCCACCGCCAGAGCCCACATTCCTCACCGTCATCACATGCTCTCCTGGATACGGCCTGGCCCCATGCGCGGGCCCGCACGCGCCCGCGCCGCCGAACCCCGGCGTATCGCCACCGCGCCGCAACCGGCCATCGTAGGGGACCTGCCCGCCCGCCATCATCGGCATCCATGCTTTTGCGGCATAGTCCCGGCTAAAAAGCCCGTCGGAAAACACTGAACGGTGGAATTCGATGACAGGCATCTGGGCTACGATAGCCACGGCGCGCCGCCCGGCCGCCCTTCCTTCCGTCCATCGACAAGCAGACCGCGATGACCATCGACGACACGCACCGGATCACCGACCTGGATTCCCTGACCGCGCTTTACGGGCAACCCAAAGAGGCGTCCGTGCTGAAAGAAAGCGCCACCTTGCATCCGAACTACTGCGCCTTCATCCGCGCCGCGCCTTTCGTTGCGCTGGCCACGAGCGGACCAGACGGCCTGGATGTGTCGCCGCGCGGCGACGCGCCCGGCTTCGTGGAGATCCAGGACGAAAACACTCTGCTGCTACCGGACCGCCGCGGCAACAACCGCGTCGACAGCCTGCGCAATATCGTCGCGGACCCACGCGTGGCCCTGCTGTTCCTGATTCCCGGCATCGGCGAAACACTGCGCGTGAACGGACGCGCGGCCATCAGCATCGAGCCCGCCCTGCTGGAAAGGCTGGCCATGGATGGCAAGCCGCCCCGGTCGGTGCTGGTCGTTAGGGTGGAAACCGTGTTCTTCCAGTGCTCGCGTGCGGTGGTCCGATCCAGGCTGTGGGATCCGGCCACGCAACTGCAGCGCGACGCCCTGCCCAGCACGGGCCGCATGCTGCGCGACCTGATCGGCGCGGGCTTCGACGGCGAACAATACGATCGCGAGTTGCCGGACCGCGTGCAAAAAACGCTGTATTGAATCGCGCCGCCGCGGCGGCGCGCCTTCTCTCACCCGCCCTGCCATCCCCGTACGAAGACGTCGACAGGCTGGCGTTTGCCGCCGGCTTTCTGCAATTCGAGCAGGCGCAGGATGCCGTCCGCGGTGGCGATATCGATGCCGGTAGGCAGCACGCGCAGCACGGTACCGGGTACGGTGGCGGATACCCCCGGCAGCGCCTGGGCCCGCCAGACCTTGACCGGATCGTCCAGGCCGGGCAACCGTACCGTGGCACCCGGCACGGGATCGAACGCCCGCACCCGTCGCGCCAGGACGTCCGCGTCCAGGGAAAAATCCAATGCCGCCTCGGCCTTGTCCAGCTTGGCCGCATAGGTCACGCCCTCGGCCGGCTGCGGCACGCGCGCCAGCTTGCCGGCGGGCAGCGCGGCCAGGGCTTCCACGATAGCGGCAGCGCCCGCGGCCGCCAGGTCGTCGTGCAGGGATCCGGCGGTCTGGTCCGCGCCGATAGGCATCTTGCGCACCAGCAGCATGTCGCCGGTATCCAGGCCGGCGTCCATCTGCATGATGGTTACCCCGGTTTCGGTATCGCCCGCCTCGATGGCGCGCTGGATGGGCGCGGCGCCGCGCCAGCGCGGCAGCAGGCTGGCATGGATGTTCAGGCAGCCATGGGGCGGGAGGTCCAGCACCCACTGCGGCAGGATCAGCCCATAAGCCGCGACCACCATGACGTCCGGCTCCGCGGCCCGCAACTGGTCGCGCGCAAGGACAGCCTCTTCGGGATAGCGTCCATCCAGCCGCAAGCTGCGGGGTTGGGCCACCGGAATGCCGGCCGCCAGCGCGGCCTGCTTGACCGGACTGGGCGTCAGCTTGAGCCCGCGTCCCGCCGGACGATCGGGCTGCGTCAGCACCAGGGGAACCGCGTGGCCCGCCGCCAGGATCGCTTCCAGCGCCAAACGGGCAAAATCCGGCGTACCGGCAAAAACGACGCGCATCGTGTCAATACTCCATAGCGCTATGCGCTTCCGGGGGGGCTTCCCCCCTCAGCGTACAGCCTCGCGTTCGGCCTTGCGCAGCTTGGTCTTGATGCGGTTCTGCTTCAGGGAGGACAGGTACTCGACGAATACCTTGCCGTCCAGATGGTCCAGTTCGTGTTGCACGCAAACGGCCAGCAGGCCTTCGGCTTCCCTTTCGTAGGGCTTGCCGTCGGCGTCCAGCGCCTTGAAGCGGATGCGGGCCGCGCGTTCGACCTCGTCGTAGATGCCGGGAACGGACAGGCAGCCCTCTTCGTAGGTTTGCCGTTCTTCGCTCTTCCAGGTGATTTCCGGATTGATCAGCACGAGCAGGTCGTTGCCTTCCTCGGAGACGTCGATGACGACGACGCGCTCATGCACGTCCACCTGGGTGGCGGCCAGGCCGACACCGGGGGCGTCATACATGGTGTCGGCCATGTCGCGGACCAGCCGACGGATGCGATCGTCCACTTCCGCCACCGGCCTGGCCTTGATGTGCAACCGCGGATTGGGGTAGTGGAGGATATTGAGCAAAGCCATGGAAAGCGATATATCCCGCGGCCGCGTTCACACGGGCGGGAGGTCACGGAAAAGGTTGGGAGACATGTAATGATAATTCATCAAGCGCTTGATTTCTAATAGTTTCCCGCTAAGGGCGTTATAGCGGGACGCATGGCGCGTTCCCGTCACTGGGTCGCCCGCCCGGGGCCGCGATCGTGCGACACTGCGCGCATGCCTCTGGACCATACTCCCGACGAATTGGCCGCCTGGCTGCGGCTCTCCCTGGAACCCGACCTGGGCCCGATCGGGGCCATCGGCCTGCTGCGCGCAGTGGGCCTGCCCGAAGATATCTATGCCTTGGGTGCCAATGCCCTGGCCCGCCACGTCGCCCCGGACCTGGCGCGCCAATTGTCGAGAGCCCCCGCGCCTGACATGGCGGCGCTGATCGACGATGCGCTGCGGTGGGTGGAAGGCCCAGGCTGCCACATCCTGCCCCTGGCGGATCCCCGCTATCCGCGCGCGCTGCTGAACACCGCGGACCCGCCGCTGCTCCTTTACGTCCGCGGCGACCCGGCGTATCTGGCCCGGCCGTCACTTGCGGTGGTGGGCGCCCGCAGCGCAACGGCCGGGGGCACGGAAAACGCCCGCGCCTTCGCGCGCTTCCTGGCCCAGCACGGCTGGTGCATCGTCAGCGGGCTGGCGCAAGGCATCGACGCGGCGGCCCACGAAGGGGCCCTGGAAGCGGGCCCACGCGGCGCCGGCACGGTGGCGGTCATGGGCACGGGCATCGACCGCGTCTACCCGCCGCGCCATGCCGGACTGGCGGAGCGTATCGCGGCTGAAGGCGCCCTGGTCACGGAACTGCCGCTGGGCAGTCCGGCGCTGCGCGGCCACTTCCCCCGCCGCAACCGCCTGGTCGCCGGGCTGGCGCGCGGCGTCCTGGTGGTGGAAGCGGCGCGGCAGAGCGGATCGCTGATCACCGCGCGCCTGGCGGCGGAAAACGGCCGCGAAGTCTTCGCCATTCCCGGTTCCATCCATTCGCCGCTCTCGCGCGGTTGCCATGCGTTGATACGGCAAGGCGCCAAGCTCGTCGAAACGGCGCGCGACATCACCGACGAATTGGGTGGCATCGCCGCCGGGTCGGGTACCGCGGGTGGACCGGATGCCCCTGGCGCACCGGATATCGCAGGTGGACGGGTTACCGGCGGAGACCCGGACGGACGGGACCTTTCCGACTCTCATCGGGGTCCAGAGCAGACGGCGGGTACGGCCTTTCCGCACACCGCGGCCATTGCCGACGACGACGGCGATCCGGTGCTGGCGGCGCTGGGACACGACCCGGGCCACCTGGACACCCTGATGGCGCGCACCGGCCTGGACGTCCCCGCTCTGGGCGCACGATTGCTGGCCCTGGAACTGGCCGGCGTCGTCGCCCGGCTGGATGGCGGGCGTTTCCAGCGTTTGGCGGGAGCGCGGCGCGCCGGCAAGGGCTAATATCCGGCTATATCGCCGCACCAAGTCTAGGAAAACACGCCATGTCTTCCCCATCCCGCGTCAAGATCATCGAGGTTTCCCCGCGCGACGGCCTGCAGAACGAAAAAGAATTCATCCCGACAGAGGTAAAGATCGAACTGGTGAACCGGCTTGCCGAGGCAGGTTTCCCCAATATCGAGACCACTTCCTTCGTATCGCCGAAATGGGTCCCCCAAATGGCCGACGCGGCACAGGTGATGGCGGGTATCGCGCGCAAGCCGGGCGTGGTCTATTCGGTGCTGACGCCCAACATGAAGGGCTTCGAGGCGGCACGCGACGCCGGCGCCGATGAAGTCGTGATCTTCGGCGCGGCCAGCGAAGCGTTCTCGCAAAAGAACATCAACTGCTCCATCGCCGAATCGGTGGCGCGCTTCGAGCCCGTGGCGGCGGCCGCCAAGGCCGCGGGCCTGCGGCTGCGCGGCTCCATCAGCTGCGCGCTGGGCTGCCCCTACCAGGGCGACGTGCCGGTGGAATCGGTGGTAGACGTGGCGCGGCGCTACATGGCGCTGGGCTGCGACGAAATCGATGTGGCCGACACAATCGGCGTGGGCACGCCCAAGCGCGTACGCCAGGTCATGGACGCGGTGACGGCGATGGTCGATCCGGCGCGCGTATCCGGGCATTTCCACGATACCTATGGCCAGGCGCTGGCCAACATCGTGGCCGCGCTGGAATGCGGCATCGGCATCTTCCATACCTCGGTCGCCGGCCTGGGCGGTTGTCCCTACGCGAAGGGCGCGACCGGCAATGTGGCGACCGAAGATGTGCTGTACCTGTTGCGGGGGCTGGACATCGAGACCGGCATCGACTTCGATGCCGTCGTCGATATCGGACAATGGATGTCCGCCCATTTGCAGCGCAAATCTTCCAGCCGCGCGGGCAATGCCGTCGCGGCCAAGCGGGCGGCCTAGTGCCGCCACCCATCAGTCCCTGGAGGCGCCGACGCGCGATCCCATGAACCGCCCCGCCGAGCCGCCGACCTATATCCCGCTTGCCGCGCTGCTACAGGAAATCGGCCCATTGCCGTTGACCGGCCAGGCCTGGCCCGACTGGGTAAAAATCCTGACGTGGGTGCTGCTGGCCATCCTGGGGTGGGAAATCGTCACCACCATCATCCGGTTGTACAACGGCAGCCTCAACCCTTTCCTGCTGGGCGGCGTACTGGTGTGCTTCCTGGCGCTGGCGGCGGTCGCCTGGTCCATGCAGACCTCGATCACCACGATAGACAGCACGGGATTGCGGCAGACCTGGCTGACGCGGCGGGAAATCGCCTGGGACGATATCCGCAGCGCGCGCTTCGTCTCCCTGGTGTTTTCCAAGCGCCTGATCGTGATCAGCCGTGCCGGACGGCCCATGGTCTTCCAGGGCGGAACGCGCGAGCTCGAACGCGCGTTCATGCATATCGCGGCGACTTACCAGGGCAAGCCGCCGCCCGCCGGCTGACGCGATCAGCGTATCGGCAGCGCGTACATCAATCCGCCCTTGTTCCACTGCGCGTTCAGGCCGCGCTGCAGTTTCAGCGGGCTGCCCTGCCCCACGTTGCGCTCGAAGCTTTCGCCGTAGTTGCCGACCTGCTTGACGATGTTGTAGGCCCAGTCTTCCCGCAGCCCCATATTGCTACCCGCCCCGGCGGTTACTCCGAGTATGCGCTTGATATTCGGATTGACGCTGTTGGCCTTCAGATCGTCGACGTTGGCCGACGTGATGCCGTATTCCTCGGCCTCGATCATGGCCGACAACGACCAGGAAACGATATTCAGCCAGTTGTCGTCGCCCTTGCGCACGAACGGCCCGAGCGGCTCCTTGGAAATGATTTCGGGCAGAACCATGTAGTCGTCGGGATGCTGCAGCTTGGAAATGCGGATCGACGCCAGGCCGGATGCATCCGTGCTGAACACATCGCAGCGCCCCGCCGCGAAAGCGTTGACCACTTCGTTGAACTGCTCGATGACCACCGGCTTGTACTCGACGCGATTGGCCCGCGCCCAATCGGCCAGCGTGTTCTCGTTGGAGGTGCCGGCCTGCAGGCATATCGTCGCGCCGTTCAGTTCCTTGGCGCTTTTCACGCCCAGCGACTTCGGCACCATGAAGCCCTGGCCGTCATAGAAATTGACGCCGGCATGGATGATGCCCAGTGCCGTATCGCGTTGCTGCGTCACGGTCGTGTTGCGTGCCAGCAGGTCGATTTCGCCAGATTGCAGCGCGGTAAAGCGCTGCTGGGCGTCCAACGGCACGATCTTGGTCTTGTTCGCATCGCCCAGCACGGCGGCGGCGACGGCGCGGCACAGGTCCACGTCCAGGCCATGCCACACGCCCTGGGCGTCCGGGGCGGAGAAACCGGCAAAGCCGGTCGTGGTGCCGCACAACAGGACGCCGCGCTGGCGTACGGTATCCAGGGTGGCGGCATGCGCCGCCTGTCCGGCAATGGTGAACAGGACGGCACCGATGAATGCCTTGATAAGCTTGATGCGCATGGGGGGTTTCCTTCTTCGATTCAATGCGTGCGCCCCGCGCGAACGGGGCCGCCGGGCGCCAAGCTTAACGCGCCCGCACCGATCGTGAAAACCGTAAGCTTATAAGCGTCCCCCGAACCGGCTGCCGCGCCACGCGCACGGCAGCCCCTGCAGGGCGGCCCGTGTCCGCCGCCAGGGACATGGCAATCCCGGCGCGGCGTCCGGCATTGCCCCGGACCCCTCATCCATAATCGCGAATGTCCTCGATGACCTTGCCGTCGTTGGGCAGGCTGCCCGGCGCGCACAGGACCACGTCGGCGCGCAGCTTGGCGACGTCGCGCACCGAACGCGCGACCGCTTCCGCCAGGCCATCGGGCGTACCGGCGGCTTCGACGTGCAGCGTCATGGTGTCCTGCCCCACCTGCCCGCCCACGACCAGGCGGGCGCGCAGCGCCTCAGGGTGGCGGCGCAGGATATCGGCCACCTGCGACGGGTGCACGAACAGGCCGCGTACCTTGGTGGCCTGGTCCGCCCTGCCCAGCCAGCCGCGGATGCGCGTGTTGGTCCGGCCGCAGGGCGACGGCCCCGGCAGCACCGCGGACAGGTCCCCGGTACCGAAGCGCACCAGCGGATAGTCCGGGTTCAGCGTGGTCACGACGACTTCGCCGACCTCGCCGTCCCGAACGGGATCGCCGGTACCCGGGCGCACGATTTCGACAATGATCTCCTCGCCCAGCACCAGGCCATCGCGCGCCGCCGTCTCGTAGGCGATCAGCCCCAGATCGGCGCTGCCATAGGCCTGGTAGGCGTCGATGCCGCGTGCCGACAGGGCCTCCCGCAGCGCGGGTGGGAAGGCCTCGCCCGATACCAGGGCGTGGCGCAGCGAAGACAGCGGCATCCCGAGTTCATCGGCCTTGTCCAGGATGATCTTGAGAAAACTCGGGGTGCCGGTATAGGCGGTGGGGCCCAGATCGAGAATGGCGCGTACCTGCTGTTCGCTCTGTCCGGTACCGCCGGGAAACACCGTGCAGCCGATGGCGTGCGCCGCCGTTTCCATCATCGAACCCGCCGGGGTGAAGTGATACGAGAAACAGTTATAGACCAGCTGGTCGCGGCGGATGCCCGCGGCATACAGGGCGCGGGCAAAGCGCCAATAGTCGCGCCGCGCGCTTTCGGGTTCGTAGATCGGACCGGGCGACGCGAAGACCCGCAGCGCTTCGCCCCATCCGACGGCGGAAAATCCGCCCATGGACCTGGCGGCGCCCGCGGCGGCCGGCCCGTCCCGGCTGGCCTGCTGGCGCGCCAGCAGTTCGGCCTTGCGCAACACCGGCAGACCGGCCAGCGCCGCGCGCGAAACGATGCGCGCCGGATCCACGCCGGCCAGCTGCTCGGCGATGGCAGGCGCCCGCGCGATCGCCCGCGCGATGGCATTGGGCAGCGCGGCCATCAGCGAGGTTTCGCGCACCGGCGCGGGGCGCGTTTCCAGCGCGTCGAAGTAGGGTGAATCAGACATGGATATCTCCGCGAAGCCGCGTGGGCGCAAATGCCGGTGCGCGGTTCCCCTCCAGCATTGACGGCCCCTAGGCCAGCCACCGTTTGCGGCGTCGGTAGAACTTGGTGTCGCGGAAGCTGCGCCGGGCCCCGCTGGAGATCCCCAGGTAGAACTCCTTGACGTCTTCATTGCTCGCCAGCGCCTGCGCGTCGCCATCCATCACCACGCGGCCGTTCTCCAGGATGTAGCCGTAGTCCGCATACCGCAGCGCGATGTTGGTGTTCTGTTCCGCCAGCAGGAAGCTGACGCCTTCGCGCTGGTTCAGGTCGCGCACGATCTGGAAGATCTCCTCCACGATCTGCGGCGCCAGGCCCATGGACGGCTCATCCAGCAGGATCATCGCGGGACTGGCCATCAGCGCGCGCCCGATGGCGGTCATCTGCTGCTCGCCGCCCGACGTATAGCCGGCCTGGCTGCCCCGCCGCTGCTTCAACCGCGGGAAATACTGGTAGACGCGCTCGAGCGCCTCGGCGGTCCGGGCCCGGTCCAACCGCCGCGTATAGGCGCCGGTCAGCAGGTTTTCCTCCACGGTCAGGTGGGCGAAGCAATGGCGTCCTTCCATCACCTGTACCACCCCTCGCCGCACCAGATCGGCCGGTGACAAGCGGTCGACGCGCTCGCCGCGGTAGCGGATGCTGCCCTTGGTGACCTCGCCGCGCTCGCCGCGCAGCAGGTTCGACACCGCGCGCAGCGTGGTGGTCTTGCCGGCGCCGTTGGCGCCGAGCAGCGCCACGACCCGCCCTTCAGGCACGTGCAGCGATACCCCCTTCAGCACCAGGATGACGTGGTTGTAGATCACCTCGATGCCGTTGACGTCCAGCAGGATGTCGGGCGCGCCGTTCGCGGCGGGTTGTGCGCTCATGCCCGGTCCTCCCGTCCTAGCAGGGGGCAAGCCGCCCGGGGCGGGCCCGGCGGCGCGTTACCCGCGCGGTGCTTGCGCAGGGGAGACCGCGCGGTCTCCCCTGCCGCGCGGCGGAAGATCCCGCCCCTCATCCCTGGGCCTCGCAGTCGACCGGGGTGATGTTCTTCTCCTTGGCATACTTGGCCGCCGCCTCTTTCACCAGGGGATCGACCATGCTCTTGTCGGCCTGGTACCAATCGGACACCACTTTGAACTTCGCGCCGTCCCACTGCACGATGCGCGCCCAGTCCGCGCCCAGGTGGTTCGCGCAAGAGGTCTTGACGGGCCGCATGATGTCGCCGAAGCCAAGCTGGTTCAGCCTGTCCTGCGTCAGGTTCAGGTTTTCGAAGCCCCACCGCACCTGCTCCGGCGTCATGGACTTGCCCTTCCCGTACTTTTCCTGGGCCGTGCGGATGGCTTCCACCTGCAGCATGGAGATGATCATGCCGCGCATATGCGCGATGGTGCCCACGGAGTTGCCTGTCTTGTCGCTGCCTTCGCCCTTGTCGTACACGAACTTCTTCAAGTCCTGCGATACCTTGCCGGGTACGCCGCTGTTGTGGATGGTGATGGCGTTATAGCCCTTGGCCACGCCGCCCAGGTCCTTGACGTCCCCTTCCGAACCGGCCCACCAAATCGCGTAGATCTTCTCCCGCGGATAGCCGCTGGCCTGGGCCTCGCGGATCGCCGTCGGCGTCATGATGCCCGCGCTCCACAGCAGGACGTAGTTCGGCCGCGACTGCCGTATCTGCAGCCAAGTGGATTTCTGCTCGACCCCGGGCGCGGTGACCGGATACAGCTGCAGTTCGAAGCCGTCCTTGGCGGCGCGCCGCTGAAGCAGCGGGATGGGTTCCTTCCCATAGGGCGAATCGTGATACACCAGGGCGATCTTCTTGCCCTTGAGGTTGCCGCCTTCCTTCTTGGCGATGTCCTGGATCATGACATCCGCCGCCGTCCAATACGTACCGAGCAAGGGGAAATTCCAGGGGAAAACCGACCCGTCCACGGCCTGGGACAGGCCATAGCCCACGGTTTCCACCGGCACCTTGTCCAGCGGCGCCTTGTCGCTGACGGCGAACGTGATACCCGTCGATTGGGTATCGAAACCGGACGCCCCGGTAGGCGGATGGGTCTTCAGGCGTTCGTAGCATTCCACCCCGCGATCGGTCGCATAGGCGGTCTCGCATTCTTCGTAAGTGATCTTCACCCCATTGATGCCGCCGTCGCGGGCGTTGACCAGCTTCAGGTAATCGAGCTTGCCGTCGGCCCAGGGTATGCCCAGCGGCGCGAAAGATCCCGTGCGGTAGACCAGCAGCGGGACGAATTGCTCGTCCGCCCAGGCCGCCGGGCTGGCCGACCCCAGCGCGGCGGCGGTGGCCGCCGCGATCGCCGCGTATCGAATATTCAAGCGCTTCATCTCCATGTCCTCCAGGTGGTGTGCGGGACACCGGTTATGTCCGGTGCGATGCCGGCACGTTATGGGTATGCCTAATACGGTCGGACGGGCCTGCCCTGCCTCGATGCGCGTGCCGCGTCTACGCGCGTACTGCTTCGACGCGGCGCATGCTCAATGCGGGAACGGCCAGATGCGCAACTTCTCCTTGCCTATGCTCCACAGCCGCGCCAGGCCGTGCGGCTCGGCGATCAGGAAAAACACGATCAGCGCGCCGAACACCATGTGTTCGATATGCGATGCGATATCGACCGGCAGCGGCAAGCCGACCAGGCGCGGAATATTCGTCAGCAGCACCGGCAGCAGCACGATGAAGGCCGCGCCGAAGAAGCTGCCCAATATCGATCCCAGGCCGCCGATGATCACCATGAACAGCAGCTGGAAGGAGCGCGTCAGGTCGAAGGCCAGCGGCTCCCAGGAGCCCAGATGGATAAAGCCCCACAGCACGCCGGCCACGCCGACGATGAACGAACTGACGGCAAAGGCGGTCAGCTTGGCGTACATCGGCCGGATGCCGATGACCGCGGCCGCCACGTCCATATCGCGTATCGCCATCCATTGCCGTCCCATCGCTCCCCGCACCAGGTTCTTCGCGAGCAGGCTGAATACCGCGACCAGCGTCAGCACGAACAGATACTTCTGCACGGAGCTCTGCAGCGGCAGGCCGAACACCTCCAGCGGCGGTACCGAGACGCTGCCCGAGGACGAATAGTTGGTGAAGAAGGGGATGCGCAGGAAGGCCCAATCGACGAAGAACTGCGCCGCCAGCGTCGCCACCGCCAGGTACAGTCCGCGGATGCGCAGGCTGGGTATGCCGAAGGCCACGCCCACCGCCGTCGCGCACAGCCCGCCCAGCACGATCTGCAACAGCAGCGGCATCGCCGGCACGCGCACGCCGAAATTCCAGGCGGCATAGGCCCCCACCGCCATGAAAGCGCCCGTCCCCAGCGATATCTGCCCGCAATAGCCGACCAGCACGTTCAGCCCCACGGCCGCCAGCGACAGGATCAGAAAGGGGATCAACAGCGCGCGCAGGAAATAATCGCTGGCCAGCAGCGGTACGGCAACGAAAGCCACCGCCAGCAGCAGGCCCACGAATACCCGGTCCTGGCGGATCGGAAAGATCTGCTGGTCGGCCAGGTAGCTGGTCTTGAATTGTCCGTTCTCGCGATACAGCATGGTGCTTTCCTTGTGCTCGCCGTGATCCGGAGCCTGTTGATGTGGAAGGGCCTCGCGCTTTCCCGGGACCGGTGGCCGCTAGACCCGGTCGATGATCTTCTCGCCGAACAGGCCTTGCGGCCGGAACAGCAGAAATCCCAGGGCCAGCACGTAGGCGAACCAGATCTCGATGCCGCCCCCGACCATGGGGCCCAGATAGACCTCCGACAGTTTTTCGCCCACTCCGATGATCAGTCCGCCCAGGATCGCGCCCGGTACCGAGGTCAGGCCCCCCAGGATCACGACCGGCAAGGCGCGCAAGGCGGCCGTGGAAAGCGTGAACTGCACGCCGAACTTCGAGCCCCAGATCACGCCCGCCACCAGCGCGACCAGGCCGGCGACGCTCCAGACCACGACCCAGATCCGGTTCAGGGGGATGCCGATGGACTGCGCGGCCTGGTGGTCGTCGGCCACCGCGCGCAGCGCGCGGCCGGTACGCGTGTACTGGAAGAAAACCGCCAGGGCCGCCACCAGCAGCGCTGCGATCACGGCGGCGGTCAGGTCCTCCAGGTTCAACAGCAGGCCCCCCTCGAACACGTGGTCCAGGATCAGCGCGGGGTCTTTGGGCATACCGACGTTGATCGAATACACCGAGCTGCCGAACGCGATCTGTCCCGCTCCATCCAGGAAGTAGCTGATGCCCAGCGTGGCCATGAGCAGCGTCGTCGCCTCCTGGTTCACCAGGTGCCGCAGAACCAGGCCCTCTACCGCGCGAGCCAGCGCCACCATCAACGCGGCGCTGACGACGAACGCCAGCGCATTGGCCAGCAGGGCGTTGTCGAAACCCAGCCAGCGCGGAATCCATTCCGAAAACCGCGCCATCGACAGTGCGGCGACCAGCACCATCGCACCCTGCGCGAAGTTGAAGACGCCGGATGCCTTGAAGATCAGCACGAAGCCCAGGCCGATCAGCGCATACAGCATGCCGCTCATCAGGCCGCCGAACAGCGTTTCCAGGAAAAAACCCACCGTGCTCTCCTTGTTCCGCGCCGTCAGTCGGACACGCCCAGGTAGGCGCGCACCACATCCGGATTGGCGCGCACCTGCGCCGGATCGCCGTCGCCGATCTTGCGTCCGTAGTCCAGCACCACAACGCGATCGGAAATATCCATCACCACGCCCATGTCGTGCTCGATCAGCACGATGGTCGTGCCGAATTCGTCGTTCACATCCAGGATGAAGCGGCACATATCCTGCTTTTCCTCGATGTTCATGCCCGCCATGGGCTCGTCCAGGAGCAGCATGCGCGGCTCCATGGCCAGGGCACGGCCCAGATCGACGCGTTTCTGCAGTCCATACGGCAGGCGGCCCACGGGCACCTTGCGATACGCCTGGATTTCCAGGAAGTCGATGATGTTCTCGACGAACTCGCGGTGGCGCAGCTCCTCGCGCGCGGCCGGGCCGATGCGCAGCGCCTGGGCCAGCAGCCCGCATTTCATGCGCAGGTTGCGGCCGGTCATGATGTTGTCCAGCACGCTCATGCCCTTGAACAGCGCCAGGTTCTGGAAGGTGCGGGCGATGCCCATCTCGGCCGCGCGCCGCGGCGTCATCCGCGTGTAGCGCTGGCCCTGGAAGACGATGGCCCCCTGCTGCGGGGTGTATACGCCGTTGATGACGTTCAGCATGGAACTCTTGCCGGCGCCATTGGGGCCGATGATGGCGCGGATTTCGTGTTCGCGCACATCCAGCGAGATATCGGTCAGCGCCTTCACGCCGCCGAAGCGCAGCGAGATATTCTGCATGTCCAGGATCACCCCGCCGATCCGCCGCGCGCGCTCCGGATGAATGGTACGTGCCGCCTGCATGGACGGCGCCGCGTCCGCGATAGCCTGACCGCCCGCGGCATGGATCGGTATGGCAGCGCTGTATGTCATATCACTTTTCCAGGGCGCCAAGCGCTACGCGCGCCGCATAAAACGGATGCCCGTCGACCGGGGCGGATCCGGCTCCGCCGGTCCGCCAGCGTCGCCCCCCTTGAGGGGGGAAGCGCGCAGCGCTTCGGGGGGTGGGTTCCCGCTCCCGGCCGGGGCGGGGAAGCGACGTACGTCGCGAATGGGCAGGTCGGCCGCGATGCGCCCCACGCGCCCGTCCTCGAACTTGACTTCCGTTTCGATGAAACGCGATGGGCTGCCGTCGAACAGCGCATCGACCAGCACCGCATACTTTTGCGCGATGTAGGCGCGCCGTACCTTGCGGGTGCGCGTCAGCTCGTCATCGTCCGGGTCCAATTCCTTGTGCAGGATCAGGAAGCGGCACACCTGGGACGCCGCCAGGCGGGCATCGCGCGCCAGTTCGGCATTGGCTTTCTCGATGCAGTCGGCGATCAGGTCGTAGACCTCCGGCTTGCCGGCCAGGTCCGTATAGCCGGCATAAGGCAGTCCGCGCCGTTCGGCCCAATTGCCCACCGCTTCCAGGTCGATATTGACGAAGGCGCACACCGCCTCCCGTCCCGCGCCGAACGCCACGGCCTCTTTGATGTAGGGAAAAAACTTGAGCTTGTTCTCGATGTACTTGGGCGCGAACAGGCTGCCGTCGGCCAGTTTTCCCACGTCCTTGGCGCGATCGATGATTTTCAAATGGCCATCGGCATCCAGGAAACCCGCATCCCCCGTATGGAACCAGCCCTCGTCGTCACGCGCGGCCCGCGAGGCTTCCGGATTGCGGTAGTACTCCTTGAACAGGCCGGGACTATGAACCAGGATCTCGCCATTGTCCGCCACGCGGATACGCACGCCTTGCACCGGCGGCCCCACCGTATCGGCGCGTACCTGTCCGTCCGGCTGCACGCATACGAACACCGAGGTCTCCGTGGACCCATACAGCTGCTTCAGATTGATGCCGATGGAACGGTAGAAGGTAAACAGGTCCGGACCGATGGCCTCGCCCGCGGTGTAGGCGACCCGCACACGGCTCATGCCCAGCGCGTTGCGCAGGGGGCCGTACACCAGCAGATTGCCCAGCGCGTACAAGGCGCGGTCGCGCAAGCCCACGGCCTGGCCGTCCAGCAGGCGCACGCCGACCCGCCGCGCCAGCGCCATGCAGCCCTGGAACAGCCGGCGCTTCAGCAGGCCCGCATCCTCCATGCGGATCATCACATGGGTAAGCAAGTCCTCCAGGATGCGCGGCGGGGCGAAATAATAGGTCGGCCCGATATCGCGCATGTCGATCGCCACGGTGGCGGGCGATTCGGGATGATTGACGGTGAAGCCGGTCACCAGCAGCTGGGTATAGGAGAACATGTTCTGGCCGATCCAGGCCGGCGGCAGATAGGCCAGGACATCCTCGCGATCCGTCAGGTTCTCCATGGCCTGGACCGCGCGCGCCCGGTCTATCAGCGCGGCGTGAGTCAGTACGACCCCCTTGGGCTTGCCCGTGGTGCCCGACGTATAGAACATCGCGGCGGTCTGTTCGGGCCGGACCGCCCGCGCACTGCGTTCGAAGAACGCAGCGTCCGTGCGCGCGCGTTCGGCCCCGATGCGCAGCAGCTCGTCGAAAGGCATGAGTACGGCATCGTCATAATGGCGCAGTCCACGCGGATCGTCGTAGACCACATGCCGCAACGCGGGGCAGAGCGCGCGCGCCTCCAGCATCTTGTCCACCTGCTCCTGGTCTTCGGCAATGGCCACGCCGACTTCCGCATCCCGCAGCACGAAGGCCATTTCCTGGGCCACGGCATCCTGGTACAGCGGCACCGGAATCGCGCCCAGGGCCTGCGCCGCCATCATGGCGATGTACAGGCGCGGCCGGTTTTCCCCGATGACCGCCACATGCTGGCCGGGCCGCACGCCCAGCGCCGTCAGTCCGTGCGCGACGCGACCGGCCAGCTCCGCCACCTGTGCCCAGGTCAGCGTCTGCCAGATCCCCAGGTCTTTCTCGCGGATCGCGGGGCGGGCGCCCCGCACGCGCGCATGCAAGAGCAGCAAGGCGGGGAAGGTATCCGCCGCCGGCCCCGTCGGGGGTGCGGGCTGGGATTGCGCCACGTTGTCTCCTGTCTGTTTCCGCGTCCGGCCCGGCCGTCGCGCCCGCTGTGGCCGGCGCAGGATTCGGGAAGACGCGGAGCGCGCATTTATGGGTACGAGGTGCGCTTTAACGTGCGGTTAAGGTATAAGCTTGCATCGGGCCCAACTGTCGCGATTGCGACAATTTCGGGCGATTCAGGGACGAAGTAGGGTATATCCCGATGCAAGTAATCGACTCCTTGCAATTGGCTGCAGCGTGGTTCCGCCTCCTGACTCCGGGCGAGCAAGCGCGCGTGCAGAAAGACCTGACGGTGCAGCAGGTCCCCGCGGGAACGATCATCGAGCGCAAAGGGCAGATGGCCCAGGCCTGGATCGGCGTACTGGCCGGACTGGTGAAGGTCTCGGTGGGCAATGCGGAAGGGAAAATGGCCTCCCTGACCGGCGTGCCGGCCGGCGGCTGGTTCGGCGAAGGCTCGCTGCTGAAACACGAGGCGCGCAAGTACGACGTCGTGGCGCTGCGCGATTCGGTCATCGCGCGGCTGCCGGCGGCCACCTTCGAATCGCTGCTGGATAGCAGCATTCCTTTCAATCGCTATCTGCTGCAGCTGCTGAACGAGCGCGTGGCGCAATTCATCGGGAAGGCGGAGAACGACCGCCTGCTCGACGCGGACGCGCGCGTGGCGCGCTGCCTGGCCGAACTGTTCAACCCCATGCTGTATCCCGGCATGGGGCTGCGCCTGAGCATCACGCAGGAGGAAGTCGGCTATCTGGCGCGCGTGTCGCGCCAGCGGGCCAATCGGGCGCTGTGCAACCTGGAACGGGCCGGCTTGCTGAAGGTGGGATACCGCGGGGTACGGGTGCTCGACCTGGAAGGACTGAAGGGATACGAGACCGCGCAGCGGCCATAGGCAGGCGCGGCGAAGAAACGGAACCCGCGCCCCGCGCACCGGACGGACACGCATGTCCGCCGGCGGCGGGCGCCTTCCGTTCATTCTTTCCCGTTCGAATCACCATGACACCCGATTCCCTTTCCGTTCCCGTTCCCGGTTTCAGCGTGGATTTCTGGCAGCCTTACATCCCGGCCGGCCCGCGCGATACCGTCGCCCCCACCCGCTCGCCGGGGCTGAGCTATACGCCCGAATCGCACGGCACCCACGCCGCTTTCTGCGGCGGCGACGAGTTCCCTCGATACCGGGAAGAAGTCCGCGAAAGACTGGCCTTCCTTGTCGCCTTCTGCCGGCGGCATCGCATGCCCGACGCGGATGTCATCCAGAAGAATTTCGATATCTTCTTCGCCCATCGCTTCGATGAATATCATTACTTCGATACCCGCGCCGCCATCGTCGATTCGGTCGGCAAGCGCTCGCTGGATGAATTCTGTGCCCTTATCCTGAATGAAGCCGCCGACCTGGACCGGCGAAAATCCGCCATCCGCAACCTGGCCCAAGGCGTGACGCTGTGCGCCGATGGCGCCGTATCGAATCTGGCGTCCGCCGCCTGCACGCTCGCCAAGACCATCGGCGGCATCCGTGGAAAGCTATGGGAACTGAAGGAAGAGACGGTACGCAGCGTATTGCGCGAACTGCTGGATAAGCGATTCGGCCACGCGGAAAACTACCCGGGCAACGAGATCCACTTCGTCCATACGGTATGGAACGTTCTTGCCGACCAATTCGGGCTGAAGAAAGTCCCGGACGGCATCACGATGGCGGAGGCAACCGGCGATGACTTCCTGGCGCTATGCGCTGCCGGTGTCAGCGCCGCGCTGACACCGGACCGGCTTGCCCTTCTCATCGCCGAAACATGCCAGGCGCGACTCCATAGCCGGATTGTGGATGCGCGCACCCCGCCCGCCGGTCCCTGGACAGCCGGCACCGAAGCGGCAGTCGCGGCGATGTTGGAGGAAATCGGCGACGAGTTCGGATTGACCTCGACGGACGGCCTGGAACTCGGTGACGACGGCGAAACCCCGACGCTACGCGCCAGCGATCTGCGCATGAAAAGCTTTTTCCAGCTCGACGAGGACGCCGGCGCCTATACCTACGCATTGCGGACGGAACCTTCGTTGATCGCCCTGGATGTACTGCGCAACTTCAGCGACCGGCGACTGCTGCAAACGCAGACATACCCGCGCAATGGCGGTGAATGGGTGGATGAGGCAGGGATGCGCGCCGCCCTGTTCCTCTACGGCGAACTCGCATGGGTGGCCAGGATCCGCGCCGGAGCTTCCTTCGGCGATCCGGTGTGGGACAGCGCGGACACGCAATTCGAACCGGTCACCGAGCCCGACCTCCTTCAGTGGCATGCCTCCCGGACGAACGGCGAAGAACCTCCGCCTTCGGCCGCGATACGCCACGCCATCCAGGCCACTGCCGCCTCGCAGCTCGCGCGCATGCCCGGGCGCTGGCTGACGGACGCTGCCGACCTCCAGCGCTTGTTGCGGCGGCTCGGCACGGATGCGGGCCGCGACTACCTGGCCCACAACCTCGCGGAGCTCGGCGCCGTGGGTGCCGGGTACACGAACCGGGAACGCCAGGAACTGTTCGCCGAACTTCTTCGCCTGGACCTGTTCCATGCCATCCGCCCCCTGGCCGAACTATGGGTGCCGAATGAATCCCGGCGCGTGGATCTGATGCATGACGTGCTGGCGCGCGAAGCCATCCCGGCATTTCACCTGGCGATGCAGGGGGAAGATCCGCCGGCCGCCGTGCACGCCTGGTATCGGCCGCTGCGGGAGTCCGGCCTGCTGGCCCTGGTCGCGCCGCGCCTGGTCGACTTACTGGAAATCCGGTACGAGAGATCGCCGATCTTTTCGCATGTATTGAACGCCGGCCGGACCGCCGCCGTCGTGGCGTTTCACGCCCTCGTGAAGGATTTATTGAAGGATCCGACGATACGGTGGCATATCAAGGACCCGCTGCCGGGCCTGCTTGCCGCCACGGATTGGTATGGCATCCCCGCATTGTCGAATGCCATGGCGGACGGTCACACCAGGGCTGTCGAGGCGTACTACGCCTGCGTGGAAGAC
The DNA here is from genome assembly GCF_057362025.1 of Bordetella sp. NCBI lineage: Bacteria > Pseudomonadati > Pseudomonadota > Betaproteobacteria > Burkholderiales > Alcaligenaceae > Bordetella > Bordetella sp. The sequence continues at coordinate 24,095 of NZ_JBMQQZ010000064.1, forward strand.
CTGCTGACGGATCCGCGTCTGGCGCTGACCATCCGCCCCGGCTTGCTGGCGGCATTGCCGGACCTGCTGGTCGGCCGGAAAGGCAACAGCGATTCGGGCCTGGGGTACGCGCTGGAAAGCGGCAATACCCCGATCGTCGGGATCTTCCATGCCCTTGTGATAAACCTGCTGGACAATCCGGCGATCGCTCCGGCTATCGCCAGCGCGCTGCCCGACCTGCTCTCCGCCCAGGTTTGCCGCGGCGCGTCTGCACTGTCGCAATCGATGAGAAACCGTGGGACCGCCACTATCAAGGCTTTCTACGCGATGCTGAAGGATCCGCGCATCAGGCCGCACATCCGGCATGTGATGCCGAACCTGCTGAACGGCCTGGATACCCAGGGCAAGCCGGGTCTCTCGAATGCGCTGCAGAACGGGCACGCCGGCATCATCGAGACCTACCACGCCTTACTGAAGGACCTGCTGCAAGACCCCACGATCGCGCCGCAGATGCTGCCCATGCTGCCCCACCTGCTGACAACGAAGAACAAGGATGGCACGTCCGGCTTCTCGTACGCGACGCTATACGGGCAAAACGCTGCCATCACGGCCTATCGCGCCATGCTGGACGATACCGCGATCCGCCCGCACATCGGCGCGCATCTCCCTGGCTTGCTATCCACGAACATGTTGGAGCCGCCTGCCGCGACCGTGATATTGCATACGGACGGACCGCGACTTATGTCGTAACGCGAGCGAATAATGTCGACAAGCGGGCACATCACACCACGCGGGCCAGCAGCCGCAAGGCAAGCGTCGCCATGATGATGGCGACACCGCCATCCAGGACGCGCCAGGCACGCGGATCGCGGAACAGCGGCCGCAGCAGCCGCGCGCCTCCACCCAGGACCAGCAGCCATAGCGCGCTGGCGGTGATCGCGCCGGCGGCATAGGCCGCCGCGTTGTGGCCGAACGCCTGCGCCAGCGTGCCGATCAGCACGATGTCCAGCCAGAAGTGCGGATTGATCACGGTGAATGCCAACGCCGCCAGCATGGCATCCCGGCGCGTCGTCGCGATCCGGCGCGCGGGCGCGGGCGCGAGCGCGCCGCCGGCGGACCATGCCCGCCGGGCCGAACGCACCGCGTATACCGCCAGAAAGACCGCGCCGCACCAGGCCATCGCCGGCATCATCCAGACGGCCCTGTCCGCCACCGCGCGCCACGCCAGTACGCTGGACGCGATGCACAGGGCATCGACGGCAGCGCACACGGCCAGCACACTGCCGATATGCGCACGTTGCAAGCCCTGCCTCAGGATGAAGGCGCTTTGCGCGCCCACGGCGGCGAACAGGCCGAGGCCCGTGCCCAGCCCGGATACCCATGGTAGATAGAAGGAAAAAGCGGCATTCATGATGACGGTAATTCTGGCTTGCCGCGCACATAAAGAACAGCTAATGTTCCTAATCCATATTTAGCGGTGCTAATGACAATCATGAACCTGGATCACGCCCAGTTGCGTGCGCTGGCCGCCGTCGTGCGGGAAGGTAGCTTCGAGCGCGCGGCAGCCGCGCTGCACGTCACGCCTTCCGCCGTGTCGCAACGGATCAGGGCGCTGGAGGATCGCGTCGGACGCCTGCTGGTACAGCGCACCACGCCGGCCGCGGCCACAGCCGACGGACGGATCCTCGTCCAATTGGCCGAACAGTCCGCCCTGCTGGAGCACGATGCGCTGAACCGCCTGGGGGTGACCGAGGACATCCCGCGCGCCACGCTGCCCGTCGCGGTCAACCACGACAGCCTGGAAACCTGGTTCATGGATGCGGCGGAGGATTTTTCCGCGCGCACCGGCGCCACTCTGGACCTGCGCGCGGAGGACCAGGACCATACGGCCGAACTGCTGCGCGGCGGTGCGGTGCTGGGCGCGGTCACGACGCTTGCCGAACCCGTGCAGGGCTGCCGGCTGCATCCGCTGGGCAGCATGCGGTACGCCGCAACCTGCAGCCCGGAATTCCATGCGCGCCATTTTTCCGCCGGCGTCGATGCGCGATCGCTGGCCCAGGCCCCCGTCCTGGTCTACAACCGCAAGGACGCCCTCCAGGGCCGATTCGCGCGGCGCATCATGCGCGATGCCGCCTGGCAGCCGCCGGTGTGGTGGTTGCCGTCGGCGCGGGCCTTCGTGCGCGCCTCCCTGGTTGGGCTGGGTTGGACCATGAACCCGCTGCCGCTGGTCCAGGCCGAGCTGGACGCCGGCCGCCTGGTCCTGCTGCGAGCCCGCGCCTTCGAGGACACGCCGCTGTACTGGCAGCATTGGCGTATCGAATCCGACACCATGTCCTCGCTGACCGACGCAGTGCTGAGGGCCTCGCGCGGCCTGATACGCCGGCGCGGGCCCTGATACGGCGGCACGCCGCCCGATGCGTCGACATACCGGCTGATGCGACAACGCATGGCCCGATGCCTGGGATGCATTACCTGACGCAAGCGCGCACGGCCTGTCGCGGTCGGGCGCGGCGCAGACTTCAACGGCCTTGCGCGCGGCCGGCTGGGTAAACTATGCGATCGGTTGTTCCCATCTGCCGTCACGCGCACCCGGTCCCCACCCGCGCGAACACCCTCAATATCCCTGGAGACTTCGTATGCTGCTTTCCCGCCTGGCCCTGGCTGCCACCGTACTGGCCCTGCACGGCACCGCGCTGGCCAGCGATTACAAGATCCGCGACATCGAAATCGACGATGCGTGGGTACGCGCCACCGCGCCTGGCCAGACGGCGGGCGGCGGCTATATGGATATCGAGAACGACGGTACGACGCCCGACCAGCTGGTAGGCATCAAATCCCCCGCCGCGGACAATGTCAGCATCCACCAGACAGTCACCGCCAACGGCGTGTCCACCATGCGCGAAGTCGATGGCGGCGTCGCCGTGCCAGCCAAGGGCGAGGTCAAGTTCTCGCCCGGCGGCTATCACGTCATGTTCGAAAAGCTGAAGGCACCGTTCAAGGAAGGCATGGAAATCCCCGCCACGCTGACCTTCCGGCAGGCCGGCGACGTCGAGATCAAGTTCAAGGTGAAGCCCCTCACCTACAAAGCCCCGGCCATGGGCGAGCACATGAACCACGGCGGCGATATGGGGAATATGGGGAACATGGGTGGAATGAGCGGCCACATGTCTCATTGACACCGCTGCGATGCACGCGGACGTTTGCCCGCATTGCAAGGCAGGCGCGCGGATCGTCAGTTGAACGGCGTGTCATCATTCTCCCGGGCCGGCGCGGCTTGCGCCGCCCACCAGCCTGCTCAAACGTTCGTTCACCAGGATTTCCGCTTCGGATACGATGCGCCGCACGAGTTCCGCGCACGTCGGTATGTCGTGGATCAGGCCTTGCACCATGCCGACCGTCCAGATACCGGCTTCCGCATCGCCCTCTTCGTAGACGCGCCGGCCCTTGGCGCCGGCCACCTTGGGGCCGATCCGGTCGATCCCGGCACCCGCCTTTTCCATGTCGATCACGCTTTGCGCCAGCGCGGTACGCGCCACCCGGCTGCTGTTGCGCAGGCTACGCAGGATCAGGCAGGTGTCCGCTTCCGTATTGTTCACGATGGCACGCTTGATGTTGTCGTGCACCGGGGATTCCCGGGTGCACATGAAGCGCGTGCCCATATTGATGCCCTCGGCGCCCAGGGCCAGCGCGGCGACCAGCCCGCGCGCGTCCCCGAAGCCGCCGGAGGCAATGACCGGAATACGCAGCCTGGCCACTGTCGCTGGAATCAGGACCAAACCGGGGATATCCTCTTCGCCGATGTGGCCGGCGCATTCGAAGCCGTCGATGCTGACGACGTCAACGCCGATCTGTTCGGCCTTGAGCGCATGGCGCGGCGTCGTGCACTTGTGAATGATCCTGATGCCGGCGGCCTTGAGGGCCGGCACGTGCGCGGCCGGGTTATTCCCCGCCGTCTCCACGATCTTCACGCCGCAGTCGATGATGACATCGCGGTAAGCCGCGTAAGGCACGGGCTTAAGCGTCGGCAGGATGGTCAGGTTGACCGCGAACGGGCGGTCCGTCATCGACCTGACCCGCCGTATTTCGTCGTGCAAGGCCTCGGGTGAAGGCTGGGTCAGCGCGGTCAGTACGCCCAGCGCGCCGGTGTTGGAAACGGCCGCCGTCAACTCGGCGCGACCGACCCACTGCATGCCACCCTGCACAATGGGATGCTCGATCCCGAGCAGCCGGGTAATCGCGGTTTGCACCGTCAGGCTCCTTTGGTGGCGACAACCGGTGCCGGGGCGGATTGGGCGGCATCCGGATTCGAGCCGAAACGCGGCGGCCGCTTCGCCACGAAGGCTCGGGCGGCTTCGTGGTGGTCAGCCGTTTCCATGCAGCGCAGCTGCCGCCAGCATTCGCGGTCCAGCATTTCGCCCAAGGGCAAATGCGCGGAATCGTTCAGATTGTCCTTGATATAGGCAATGGCGGTACGCGGACCGTCAGCCAGGCGACCGGCCACGCCCATGACAGCTGCTTCCAAAGCATCGGGTTCGAAGACGGTATTGATCAGGCCCAGCGACAATGCCGCCGCGGCGTCGGATGAACCGGGGCTGGTCATTTCATGTGGGGTCACGATGTCTCCTTGTGATCGCGTCGAGAGACCCTATGTCGCCGCGACGACGGCCAAGTTTCACCCGCCGCCGGACTGACTGCTCGGCCGCTTCCGGCCCGCCCTACTCCAGCCTGATTTTGGCCTTCTTGATCACGCCCGCCCACGTCGCCCGTTCCTGCTCCGCATACGCCTTGAACTCCGCGGGCGACATCGGCATGGGAATCACGCCCATGTCCTGGAGCTTGCCGGCAACCTCGGGCTGTGCCAGGGTTTTCTGCAGATCGGCGCTGAACTTCTTCACCACCGCGTCCGGCAGCCCGGCCGGACCGACCACGCCTTGCCAGGCGTAGGCGGTGAAGTCCTTCACCCCTTGTTCAGCCATGGTCGGCACGTCGGGCAACAGCGGCAGGCGCTGCGGCGTCGCGGTCGCCAACACCCGCAGTTTGCCGGCCTTGACGTTGGGCAGGCCTGCGGCCAGGTCGATGAACATCATGTCCACCTGGCCGCCCAGCAGATCCTGGATGGCGGGCGCGGCGCCTTTGTATGGAACATGCAGCAAATCGACGCCGGCGCGCTGCTTGAACAGCTCCAGCGCCAGATGGTGCGGCGAACCGGAGCCGGCGGACGCCACGGTCAGCTTGCCGGGCGTGGCACGCGCGGCGGCCAGCACGTCGGCGACGGTTTTGTACGGCGAATTCGCGTTGACGGCCAGCAGCAGCGGCAGTTTCGCAAGACCGCCGATATAGGTGAACTTGCCGGGATCGTAGGAAAGCTTGGCATACAGCGATGGGTTGTAGGCCAGCGTGCCGGAGTCGGCCGTCCCCACCGTATCCCCGTTGGGCGTAGCCTGGGCGATGGCCGTCGCGCCGATGATAGTGGCGGCGCCCGGACGGTTCTCCACGACGATGGTCTGCCCCAGGGATTTTTCCAGGGAGCTGGCGACGGTGCGGGCAACGACGTCGGAACCGCCCCCGGCGGGATAGGGCACGATCCACCGTATGGGCTGCGTAGGCCAGTTCTGCGCGTGGGCGGATGTGACGGCGGCGCCGACCAGCGCGGCGATCATGGCCGCGCGCCTGAGGATTGCGTGCATGGTGTTATCTCCGTGACGCCCGCGTCGAAACGCGCGGGTGGGCGCCCATTATGCCGACAAGCCCCCGTCACGCGCCATCGGCTGGCCTCCTTAAAGATACGGGCCCGCCAGCGTCGCGCGCCGCTCAGGTTTCGCCGCGTACCTGCTGCAAATAGGTATAGCCGGTCGCGCGCGAAATCCCCAGTCGTTCCGCCACCTCGGTCAAACCGCGCTTGATGCGGAAGACGCCGCGCTGGTCGAGGGCGCGGAAAATGTCCAGCCGATCTTCGCGGGATAGGGTGCCCGCGCTGCGGCCGCCCAGTAGTTCGGCCAACACCGTATCGATCACGATGCGGATATCGTCCACGAAGGTGGTCGGCAGGGGTGCTCCCGCCGGCTCGCCCAGCAGGCCGGCCAGGGTGCTGGCCGCCTGCCGCAGATCCGTGATGTCGACATTGATGCACAGGGCGCCGAACACCTGGCCGCGCGCGTCGCGCAGCACGATGGTCGACGATTTGATGATGCGCCCCGCCGGCGTCGCGGCCAGGTAGTTCAGGCGATCCTGCGCGCGATCGCCTTCGGCCAGGACCGACAGCCCGATCTCCGACATGGCGCTGCCCACCTTGCGCTGCGTGACGCTGCCGGCGACGGCAACCACCGAATGCTCGAGGCAGCGATAGTCATGCAGGACGATCTCCACGTTGCCTCCCAGCGTTTGGGCCATCGGCCCGATGATTTGCGTCAGCATGGCCAGCCGGGCATCAGCTTCGGCACCGCTGCCGCCACGGTTGCGGCGTGTTCTCGTATATGTCGGTTTTGTCATTCTGGATTCTCGCCGCGGCGCGTCGGCGACACGATTCCGGTGATAGGGGCTTGCGCGGGATTATAGGAAGCCCGGCCCTTTACTGGACGATTCGTCTTCCAATTTGACAATAAGTAAAGATGGCGCTCAAATCTTCACGCATCTACTTCGTGTTCCAGTGCTTTCATAACCATGCAATACGGGGATCAATTGTGAGAATCCAGGAAGACGCCACGGCGGCGGGGAGCGCCCCCGCGGTCGGCGCCGATCAATTGTTCGACAGTCTGGACCGCTCGTCCTTCAGCGGCCGGCACGGCAAGATGTACATCACCGTGGCGCTCGGGCATTTTTTCGACGGCTTCGACATCAATATGATGGGCCTGGTGCTGCCGGGCATCGTGGCCGCCTTCGGCCTCAGCTCGCCCCAGGCCGGCGTACTGGCCTCGTGCGTGTTCCTGGGCATGTTCCTGGGCTCCACCGTGGTGGGCGTGCTGGCCGACCGCTATGGCCGGCGCCGCGCCATGATCGCGTCGATCCTGGCCTATTGCGTGTTCAGCCTGGCGGCGGCATGCGCCTGGAGCCATGATTCCCTGTTCGCGCTGCGCGTGCTGCAAGGCGTGGGGCTGGGCGCGGAAGTGCCGCTGGTCTTCACCTATCTGTCGGAATTCATGCCGACCAGGAAACGCGGGTTGCTGCTTTCGGCCAGCGTGTTCTTCTGGCAGGTATCGAGCTTTTTCGCGTCGCTGATGGCCATCTGGATCGTGCCCGCCTACACCTGGCGCGGCATGTTCGTGGTTGGCGCGCTGCCGGCGGTGCTGCTGCTGATCCTGTGGGTCGGCCTGCCGGAGTCGGTGCGTTTCCTGGTCGGACGGGGCCGCATGGGCGAGGCGCGCGCGATCGTCGAGCGCTTCAGCACCGTGGACCCGGCCGCGCTGCCGGCGACGCCTCGGCCGCAGGTGCCGCAACCCGCGCGTGTGCGGGAAATCCTTTCGGGCGGCTACCTGGCGCCCACGCTGGGCATCTGGCTGATGCAGTTCACCGGCGGCGCGGTGTTCTTCGGGATGGCGATCTGGCTGCCGTCGATTTTCGTGAAGATGGGTTTTCCGATGGTGAAGAGCTTCGCCTTTACCGCGATCATCACCGGCGCCGGCGCGTTGGGCAATCTGGTCGGAGGCCTGCTGCTCGACCGACTGGGCCGACGCACGACCGTTTCGCTGTTCCTTACGCTGGGCGGGCTGCTCATGTTCGTCTGGGGACAGGCGCATACCCCGGCCGCCATCCTGTCCATCGGCGCGTTGACCGCGTTGTTCGCGTCCGGCGGCGCGGGCGGCCCTCTGTTCGCCTACACCAGCGAAATCTATCCGACACGCTTCCGCGGCGCCGGCACCGGCTGGGCGGCCTCCTGGCAACGCATCGGCGGCATCGTGGCCGCGCCGGCGCTGGGTTGGCTGTTGGGCCAGGGCGTGCCTGGCTATACCTTCTTCATGGTGGTGGGCGTCGTGCTGCTGGTCGGCGGCGTGGGCGGTTACCTGCTCGGCTACGAGACGCGCGGCAAATCGCTGGAAGACATTACCGCCGCGCTGGGCGGCAAGAGGAGTTGATCAATGGCATTTTTCACGCACGACGGCCATCGCCTGCACTATTTCACGCTGGGCGAGGGCGCGCCGGTGCTGCTGGTGCATGGCTTCACCAACGCGGGCCTGTCCTGGATGAACCAGGTCGCCGCGCTGGCGTTCAACGGCTACCAGGTCATCGTGCCGGACCTTGCCGGCCACGGACTGTCGTCGCCGGTCGGCGCGGTAACCACGGTGGCCGACCTGACGCGCGATGCCATTGCCTTGCTGGATCACCTGGGCGTGGAGCGCGCGGCGGTGTGCGGCCTATCGCTGGGGGGCATGATCGCGCAGCAGGCCGCGCTGGACTTTCCTGGCCGCGTCGAACGCCTGGTGGTGGCCAATTCGCGCGCCACGTTCGCGACGCCCGAAGCGGCCGCGGCGGTGCAGACCTGGATCGGCCTGTTTTCGCAGCCAGAGGGGCCGCTCAAGCGGTTCCAGGCCACCTGGCCGGCCATGTTGAACGAAACGTTCCGCCAGAGTGGCGCCGGCCAGGCTACGTTCGATAGCTGGTGCCAATTGGCCGCGCGCGCCGACGGAGTATCGCTGATCAACGTGGCGCTGGGCATGCGCGAGTTCGACGTACGCGCCCGGCTGGCGCAAATCCGCCAGCCGGTGCTGGTGATCGCGGGCGAGCAGGACAAATTGTTCCCGACCGAAGTGGCGCGCGAAGTCAGCGATGGCATCGCCGGCGCGCAGCTGGCGATCATCCCGGGCGCGTCGCATATATCCAGCCTGGACAGCGCCGATCGCTTCAATCGCCTGCTGCTGGATTTCCTGCGGCAGGATTGATGGGCGAACGTTCGACGAGACGATCATCCAGGCTTCCGCCTTCGGCCAGCAGCGTGGGCCGCGCGGGGCGTCGATCCGCCCGCGCGCCTGGCGCGGACGCGGTCAGGCCCCGGTCACGTCGCGGCGGCACCGTAATCGCGCGCGCCGAACAGCGCGCTGCCGATGCGCACCTCGGTGGATCCTTCCTCGATGGCCAGCTCGAAGTCGCCGCTCATCCCCATGGAAAGCCGCGTCATATCGACACCCTCGATCGCTTCGTCCCGCAGCCGGTCGCGCCAGCCGCGCAGGACGCGAAAGCAGGCCCTGACTGCCTCCGTATCGTCCGAATTGACCGCCAGGGTCATCAGGCCGCGCACCCGCAGACTGGGATAGTCGCGCGCCAGCGCGCGGACGAACCCCGGCAGGTCCGCCGGATCCAGGCCGTATTTGCTGGGTTCGTCGGAGGTCTTGACCTGCACCAGCACGTCCAGCGCCCGCCCTTCCTGCTGCAGGCGCCGGTCCAGGGCCTGCGCCAGGTCCAGGCGGTCCAGCGATTGGACCTCCGCGGCCAGCCGCGCGGCATCCTTGGCCTTGTTGGTCTGCAAATGGCCGATGACCACCCAGTCGATGGCGCAATCGGCAAGGGCCTCGGCTTTTTCGCGGATCTCCTGCATTTTGCTTTCGCCGAAGCGTCGCAGGCCCAGCGCGGCGGCCGCGCGGATGCGATCCGCGCCGAAGGTCTTGCTGACCGGCAGCAGGGCGACCTCGCCGGGATCGCGGCCGGCGCGGCCGCAGGCGGCGGCGATGCGGGATTGCAGGTCGGCCAGGCGGGCCGCAAAGGTATCGGGGGTGGACATGACGGAAATCGGCAAGATGTGCGCCAGGACAGGCGGCACAAAGGTTTGTGAACGAAAGTTAGCGGTTATTAAGGCGCTAGTTTAGAATCTTCCCGCATCCGGACCGCCATCGGCGGCATCCCGTTCCTGGCCCAGCACACACCACCATGTCGCCATCCTCCGTGCCCGACTACGCGTTCGCGGCGCCCTTTCGCGTTCCCGCCATTTCCCCCATCCGCTCGCTGGCAGTCTACGCCAACCGCCCCGGCACGATCAGCATGTCGGGCGGCTATCCCGCCACGGACTTATTCGACGTCGAAGGCCTGAACGCCGCCTCGGCCAAGGTGGGCGCGCGGCTGTCCGACTGCCTGCAGTACTCGAATATCGACGGCCAGGCGTCGCTGCGTGCGCAACTGGCACGACTGTCCGAGGAACGCGGCATACGCTGCGATCCCGATACCGAACTGGCCGTGACCGGCGGCTCCCAGCAGTCGCTGGCGCTGCTGGCCCGGGTGATGCTCCAACCGGGCGACGCCGCTGTGATCGAGAGCCCCTGTTTTCCCAACTCGCGCCAGGCCCTGCACTACACCGGGGCCACCCTGTACACCGCGCCGTCAGGACCGGACGGCGTGGACGTCGACGCACTGGAGGAACTGGTCGCGCGGGTCAGGCCCAAGCTGGTCAGCGTGGTCGCCACGTTCTCCAATCCCTGCGGCGCCACGCTAAGCCTCGAACGCCGCCGGCGTCTGGTCGAACTGGCGGCACGCCATCGTTTCCTGCTGGTCGAGGACGATCCTTACGGGGAACTGCGCTTCGAAGGCGAGACCGTCCCGCCGCTGCTGGCGCTGGCCGAAGGAGATGCCCGTCACTGGGTGGTGTATATCTCCAGCATGTCCAAGACCATGGCGCCGGCGCTGCGCATAGGCTGGATGATCGCGCCGGCCGAGGTGCGCCGGCGCTGCGTCAGCGCCAAGGCATCCGACGATATGGCGTCCTCCGCCTGGATACAGGAAATCGTCGCGCAGTACGTCGAGGACGGCCGCTACCACGTCCACGTCCCGCGCATCCGTGCCTCGTATGCGGCGCGCGCGGACGTCCTTGCCCGGGCGCTGTCGGAGGAACTGGGCGACCAGCTGTCTTTTCGCAAACCGCAGGGCGGCATGTTCTGCTGGGCCCGCCTGAACGGCGGCATCGACAGCACGCGGCTGTTGCCCTACGCCATCGACCATGAAGTGGTCTATGTACCCGGCAAGGCGTTCTATATCGACCCGGCACAGGCCGACATGCAGGCGATGCGGCTGTCCTTCGCCACCATGAACGAAGAACAGATCCGCACCGGCATCGTAAGGCTGCGCCAGGCGCTGCAAGCCTGCGCCGAGGGCAAGCCCGCGACGGTGGCGCTGCCGGCATAGCAGCTACAATCGGCCTCACCCGGCCTACCGCCCGACGGATAACACCCTTGGCGCTTCAACTATCCAATCTCCCCAACCTGGGGGCCCCGCCGAATTCCTCCGATATCATCGCCAAACATCTGCGCGATGCGATTACCGCTGGGACTCTGGACGAGGGGGAGCCGATACGCCAGGACGACGTCGCCAAGCTGTTCAACGTCAGCAAGATTCCCGTCCGGGAGGCGCTCAAGCGCCTGGAAGCCGAGGGCCTGGTGGAATTCCAACGCCATCGGGGCGCTGTGGTTACCAGCATGTCAGAGCCCGAAATCGCGGAGATCTTCATGGTCCGGGCGATATTGGAATCCAACGCCATCAAGCTGTCGGTCCCGCACATGACGGAACAGACGCTCGCGCGGGCAGAGCAACTGTGCGACCAGTTCGCCACCGAGACAGACGTTGCGCGTTGGTCGGAGCTCAACTGGGCATTCCATTCCTGCCTTTATACCGACGCGGCCGCGCCCTTCCTTCTGGGGCTTATCCGATCGGTCAACGACCGGATAGAACGGTATCTGCGCATGCAGCTCACACTATCGGGCGGCAAGGGCGTGGCGGACCATGAGCATCGCGAAATCCTCCAGGCGTGCCGCAACAAGAATGCCGAATTGGCCTCCGAGTTGACCAAGGCGCATATCCAGCAGGCCGCCCAATCCTTGCTCAGCAGCTTGCCCAAACGCCAACCGGCTGCCTGATCGCCCCCTGACCATATACACGTCCCCCGCCTCGCCGGGGCAGCGGCGCTTCATTGCCGCCGCTACAGGCGCCGCCCCCATGGGCGCGGCCGGTCTGCGCGCGGTGCTCGCAGCGCCTCGGGAAAACACTAGCCGTCTTTGTCTTGACGGTCGCGGGCAGCGATGAGTAGAGTCGCAAAATCGTATACGTATACGATATCTACTATAAATCCAGGACAAGGCGGATCATGAGAAAGCTGTTTGGATGGGTAGCCGGCGCCGTGCTGGCAATGGCCGCCGCATCGGCGATTGCCCAGGAAATGCGTATTGGTCTGCAAGAAGTTCCGACGTCCTGGATCCCGCCCGGGGGCGCACATACGTAGGCCGGATCGTGTTCGCATCGCTGTGCGACAAGCTGGTCGATATCGACGCGCAACTGCATTTCATACCGCAGTTGGCAACGTCCTGGAGCTGGAGCTCCGATAACACGATGCTGACCATGAAGCTGCGCACCGACGTGCTGTTCCATGACGAGACCAAGTTCGACGCCGCGGCCGCCAAGGCCAACCTGGACCGGGCGCGCACCATGAACGGCAGCTACCGCAAGGGCGAACTGATATCGATCGACAAAGTGGAAGCACCCGATCCGCAAACGCTGGTGATCAAGCTGAAGTATCCCGATGCCACGCTGCTGTCCCAGCTGAGCGATCGCGCGGGCATGATGTTGTCGCCCGCGACCTTCGACCCACAGGATGAAGAGAAGGTGGGACGCAAACCCATATGTTCCGGTCCGTTCAAGTTCGTCGAGCGCGTACAGAATGACCGCGTCGTACTGGACCGCTTCGACAAGTACTACGACGCAAAGGACTATCACTTCAAGCGCGTGGTGTTCATGCCGATCCCGGACACCACGGTGCGGCTGCAGAATCTGCGCGCCGGCAGCCTGGACATGCTGGAACGCTTGAGCCCGTCCGACGCCGAGGACGTCAAGCGCGACCGGAATCTGCGCTTCGCCAACATCGCCGGGCTGGGATTCCAGGAACTCTACTTCAACCTCAACAATGGCGAGCGCGCCAAGACGAATCCGTTTGGCGATCCACGCGTGCGCAAGGCACTGGATCTGGCGATCGACCGCGACGCGATAAATCAGGTGGTCGGCGGTGGGATCTTCGAGCCTGCCAGCCAGCCTTTCCCGCCGGCCAGCCCGTATCACAGCGAGAAGTTTCCCGCCCAGAAGCGGGACGTCGCGAAGGCCAGGGCATTGCTGAAGGAGGCGGGGATGCCTACCGTCAAGGCCGAGCTGCTATTCGGCAACAACACGACGGCAGCTGCCACAGCAGAGATGATCCAGGCGATGGCGCACGAGGCCGGCATCGAACTAAGCCTGCGTCCCACCGACTATGCGGCCATGCTGCATCAGATGCGTGCGGGCAATTTCGAGGTGGGAATGCGCAATTGGTCGGGACGGTCGGATCCGGACGGCAATGTCTTCGCTTTCATCTCCTGCAAGGGACAGGTGAATGATGGGGAATACTGCAATCCGCAGGTGGACAAGCTGCTGCACGAAGCGCGCCAGGACAACGACGAAGGCAAACGCAAGGCGCTTTACGACCAGATCCAGACGCTGACGCACAAGGACGTCGTCGACATCTTCCTGTACTACCAGCCGTGGCCGTTTGCGTTGCAGCAGAAGGTTCGCGGATTCATTCCCTATCCGGACGGCCTTATCCGCCTGAAAGGTGTGTCGTTCGCCCAGAAATAAAGCCCCCAGGAGGGGGCCCGGGCGAGACACCGAAATGCCCCCTTCCCGATTGAAAATCGAATCACTGATCCAGCAGCGGGCTCCTCACTCGAACGTCCGGGCAAGCCTGTTCGTACGCATGCCCCAGCTGCAACACCGCCATGTCGCTGGCGGGCGGGCCTATCAGTTGCAGGCCCATAGGCAGGCCAGCCGCGGAGAATCCGGCGGGCACGTTCAAAGCCGGCAGCCCCGCCATGGAAACGGGAATCACGACCTCCATCCAGCGATGGTACGTATCCATTTCCCTTCCATTGATGGCCCGCGGCCAGTGATCCGCGACATCGAAGGGGAAGATCTGTGCCGTTGGAAGGACGAGGAAATCGCAGGTCTCGAACAAACGGGTGAAGTGCTGGAACCAGGCGCTGCGCACCAAGGCGGCCCCGTAGACGTCGGCCCCCGACAAAGCTCGCCCGGATTCGATCTCCCAGATCATCTCGGGCTTGAGCAGCTCGCGATGCGCAAGGACGTCGTAGTCCTGACGCCGCTCGCCGGCAATCTGGTAGCTGCGCAGGGTCACCCACGCACTCCACAGGCGGTCCATCGGGAAGTCGACGTGCGCGATCTCCACGGTGCAACCGATATCGCGAAATACATCGAGCGCCCGCTCGCACAGTTCAAGGACACCGGGCTCGGTGGCCAGATAGCCATTGAAATCGCCGAGCCAGCCTATGCGCAGGCCCTGGCAATCTCGTTGCAAGGGTCGAGTGAATACGGCAGGATCGTCCCGTAGCGAGAGCGGCGCCCTGTGGTCCGCGCCAGCCTGTATCGAAAGCAGCATCGACAGATCCGCCACGGATCGCGCCATGGGCCCGCTGGTGCTCAGCTGATCGAAGAAGACGTCATCGGCCGGCGCGGCGGGCACCCGGCCGAAGGACGGACGCATGCCGAACACGTTGTTGTAGCCGGCCGGGTTGCGCAGGGAACCCATCATGTCGCCCCCGTCGGCCACGGGCAACATATGCGTGGCCAGGGCAACCGCCGCCCCGCCGCTGCTTCCGCCCGCGCAGCGCGACGGGTCGTAGGCATTGCCCGTTGCGCCGTACACCGCGTTGTACGTGTGGGATCCCAGGCCGAATTCCGGGGCGTTCGTCCGTGCAATGAAGATCGAACCCGCCGCGCGCATACGCCCGATGGCCAGGCTGTCGGTTTGCGTGACGGTATTGCGGTAGATGCGCGACCCGCGTGTCGATACCATGCCGGCGACCGATGCCGTGTCTTTCGGCGCCTGGGGAAATCCGTGCATCCAGCCGCGGCTGCGGCCCCTTGCGAGCTCGGCATCGGCTTGCGCGGCGGCGTTGATCGCCTGCTCGGTGTCTATCCTTCCGACAAGCGCATTGACGCGGGGATTGATGCGGTCGATCTGCGACAGGTAGGCCGCCATGACGTCGACGCAGGATACGTCCCGCCGGTGTATGGCGGCCGATAGTTCGACGGCCGACAGGTCGACGATTTCATGGCTGGGACGCTTGCTGCCGGTCGGCTTTGCCATTTTGCTTCTCGCGTTCGAGGGTGGATTATGGCGCCCGTTCGCGCGCGCCTCACTATTGGTTTACGGAGCCGGACTTTGCTCAGGAAGGCATCAGGCCCAGGTTGCCTTGTACGCCAATTTCCCGAAGCATTCACAACACGGTTCATTCCCAACGCTGCCTGGATATTATACGATATACGTTTTTGAAATCGACGATACCGACGATGCGTTATGAACGGGTAGTAAGCACGGTCGAAACCCACACCGGGGGCGAACCTTTCCGCATCGTCACAAGCGGCCTGCCCCGCTTTCCGGGCCGCTCCATCGTCCAGCGCCGGGCCTGGATCGAGGAGAACCTGGACGATGTCCGCACCGCGTTGATCTTCGAGCCGCGCGGCCACGCGGACATGTACGCGGGCTACCTGACCGACCCGGTGTCGCCCGAGGCCGATTTCGGCGTGATATTCGTGCACAACGAGGGCTACAGCGACCATTGCGGCCACGGCGTGATCGCCCTGGCGACCGCCGCGGTGGAACTGGGCTGGGTGACTCGCACCCAGCCCGAGACACGGATCGGCATCGATGCGCCGTGCGGCTTCATCGAGGCGCACGTCGAATGGGATGGAGAGCAGGCCGGCGACGTCCGGTTCGTCAATGTGCCCTCCTTCATGGCGATGCGGGACGTGTCGGTCGACACGCCGAGCTTCGGGCGCGTCACCGGCGATATCGCGTTCGGGGGTGCCTTTTACTTCTATACCGACGGCGCGCCACACGGGCTTGCCATCGAGGAGCGGCGTATCGAGCAACTGATCCGCTTCGGCGCCGAAGTAAAGATCGCGGCGAACAAGGCCTACCCGGTCGTGCACCCGCATATTCCAGAGTTGAACCATATCTATGGGACCATCATCAGCGGGCCGCCGCGCCACCCCGGATCCACGCAGGCAAATTGCTGCATCTTCGCCGATCGACAGGTCGACCGTTCTCCTACGGGGTCGGGCACCGCCGGGCGCATCGCGCAGTTGGTGGCGCGCGGCGAACTCCGCCTGGGCGAGTACATCAGCAACGAGTCGGTGATCGGCACCGTCATGCGGGGACGCGCGCTGGCTTCCGCCAAGGTGGCGAACTACGACGCGGTCGTACCGGAGATATCGGGACGGGCCAGCATCCACGGCTTCGCCAATTGGGTGCTGGATCCGCGTGACCCTCTGAAGAATGGCTTTCTGCCCCGCTGAACGCTGCGCCCTCAGGGCCTATGCCTTAAGGACTATCCATGGCGCGGCATTCCGCGCGAAGCCTGTTCAAAGCGGTCCGGCGAGCAGGTCCACGAACAAGGTCGGCGGGCCCATTTGGCCGCCCTTCAGCATCAATTCCAGCCGATCGGCGCAATGTCCGGGCGCATGGACGCGGCAGACGGCGACGCCAGGGCTGGCCGCGTAGGCGAAAGTCAGTGCACGCGCGCCCCAGGACTGCACCGCCAGGCTGGACGTATCGCCGCCGGCAAAGCCGGCCCGCGCCAGGGGATGGCGTGCCAGCACCTCGGCCATCAGGCGGCCGCAGGCTTCGGCCAGTGCGCGGGTAAAGCCGGGCCGCGACGCGCCGCTATCGTCGCTCAAGGTGCTGTGCGCGACTACGCTGCGGCCATCGCGCAGGGCCCGGACGACACGGCTCGCCAGCCCGTCGGCGTAATGGGGATCGCCGCGGGCCATGGCCGGGGCATCCAGGGCCAGGGAGACGAAGCCAGCCTGCTCCGCGGCGGCGATCTGCGCGGCCGTGACGGGCGAACGGCTTCCCGCAATGATGAAGGTCTGGCTTACCGCGCGCCGTGCGGGTTGAGGGGGTTGAGGGGGTTGAACGTCGCGGCCCTGGTGGGCGAGGGGAAAATCCGCCTGGGCATTGGCCTGGCCATCGGGCCTGCCCGCGTTTGCGGTGCTATCCGCGGCCAGCAAGGCCTGCACCGCGCCCGTCGGCCCTACCATCAACAAGGGTCCTTGCTGCGTCGCTCGGCGGCGCCATAGCAAAGCGCCGATGCGGCGCAGATCCTCGGTGTGGACCGCGTCGAACAATACGGCGGAGGCGCCTGCGCCCAGCAGCGCATCCAGCCGCGCCACGCGCGCGGGCTCATCTTCGGCCAGCATGTCCGTATCGAAAGATTCCACGCCCGCCAGTCCCTGCCGTGCCAGGTGTACCCGCAGGTCCGCTTCGTCCATGGGCGTGACGGGATGCCGGCTCATCGTCGGATGGCGGTCCAGTCGATAGACCTGCCCATCCTGTCCCGCACGCGCGTAGAGATTCGCGAAACTGCAGTAGCGGCCCAGGTTGGGCTGGCCGCCGACGATGTACGCGGGCCGCGCGCCCAGCGCACGCCACGCCAGCGCGATCGCATGGCCGATGCTGCCGATGTGCGGCGCGCTGTCGAAGGTCGAACAGGTTTTGTAGTGGACGACGCCAGCCCCCGTCGCGGCCAGTTCGTGGAACACGCGCGGCAGGACATCGTCCATATCGGCCGGCGACATCGCACGGGCCGTGCCGGCCACGCCTATGCAGTCCAGCGGGCCGAAGTGGGCCAGGTCCCGTGCCGTGGGCACGTCCAGGAACAACACCGCGCGCCAGCCGGCCGACACCACGGTCGCCAGCGTATCGGTAGACCCGGTGAAATCATCGCCGTAATACGCCACGCGTACCCGCGCGGGCTTGGCGCCGCCATCTGGCGCATCGCTTTCGATCATGCCTGTCGGCATCCGGACCATCCTTTTCCGCAGCGCGGGCCGGCCACGCTTCAACCATAGAACGCCAGGGCATGCGCCAGCGCCGGGCGATCGCGCGCGAAGTCCGGCAGGGGCACGCCGGCCCGCGCGGCATCCCATGCGTCGCGTATGCTTTGCACCCCCGCCGCCGCGCCGTCGGGGTGGCCCAGGATACCGCCACCGGACAGGAAAATCAGGTCGTCGCTGCCCACCGCGCCGAAGGTGGCCGGCACGGTACCTGCCCATTGCCCCGACGAAAATACCGGCATGACGGCATCGTCGCCCGCCATGGGAGCCAGGCAGGCTCGCGCGGATTCGATGACGCTTTCGTCGCTTTCGTAGAACTTCCCGCCCAACCCGTTGACGTGCAGCTGGTCCACGCCGGCCAGACGCCACAGTGCCTGGTAGGCCGGGAAGGCGATGCCCAGCGCGGGATGGCGCGACATCATCGCCAGGCCGTTGCGATGCCCATGTATGGCCAACGGCGTGGTGCGCCGCAAGGCCTGGATGGCGCTGAAACCGCACCAGTTCAGGCTGGCCATCACGCAGGTACCGCCCGCCGCCTCTACGCGAGCGGCATGGCCGCGCATCGCGTCCAGATCGTCGGAGATATTGAAGGCATACATGACCTTGCGCCCGGTGCGCTGCGCGTGGTCGTTGATGACCCGCATGACGGCTTCCACCCGGCGCGCCAGCGGCGAGTGCGGCGGGTTGGCCATGCACTCATCGTCCTTGATGAAATCCACGCCGGCCTCGCACAGGCCGGCGACCACGCGCGCGGTTTCCTCGGGTGTCATGCCGACGTTGGGTTTGATGATGGTTCCCAGAATCGGGCCATCCCGCCGGCCGGCCAGGGCCCGCGTCCCGGCCACGCCATGGCGCGGCGCATCGAACAATCTGACGTAGTCCGCGGGAAGATCCAGGGACAACAGCTTCACGCCGGTCATCTCGCCCAGGTCATAAATGTTGCCGCCCACCGTCGCCGCCAGCGTGGGCAGGTTCGCGCCCACGTTGTCCACCGGAAAGGACACCGTGATGACGGCCTGGCGGAACGGCCCCTGGGCACCCCGGCGCGCCAGGAAGGCGTTGGGCAGGCTGGGCGTATCCGTCGTTCCGGTTTGCCGGATGGACTGGACAATGGCGCGCGAGCGCCGGCGCAGGTCATCGGTTTCGCCGGCCACGCGCACGAAGGTCCCGCTGGACTGCTCGCCCGCCAGAACGTCGGCGGCCTGCTCCAGTGCGAAGGGGGTTTCGATGAAGTACGTGGCGCGGAAATCGCGCCGCTGGGTGTCCGTCATGGCAGCCTACAGCGTGGAAAGGTCGGGAAAAGGACGCACGGGATCGCTGCCGTCCCAGCCGATCGACGCCTCGCGGATCATGCGGAACAGGCGGCCCTTGGGGCCGGCGATCTCGGACAGTTCGATCACCGTGCCGGGATGGGTTTCGGTTTCGTAATAAACGTAGCGGCCGCGTTCCCCGACCTCGCCGCTCATGCCGACCTTTAGTCCCTGCTCCGCCAGGCGGCGCACATCCTCGTCGAAGGTTTCCGTCCAGTAGGCCAGGTGCTGCAGGCCGGTATGGCCGGCGTCCAGGAAAGCCTTGTACATGGATGGGGCATCGTTGCGCTGCTGGATCAGTTCGATCTGCAAAGGCCCGGAATTGGCCAGCGCCACGGAGACTTCGATGGGCGACGGCTGGCCCCGGTACATGAAGTTCCTGACCGGCACGCGATCGGCGTAGAACCATGGGCCGATGCCCAGCGTCTCGCTCCAATGCCGCATTTCCTTGTGGATGTCGCGCACGACGTATCCCGCCTGCCGCACTTCGCCGAACAACCGACTCATGGTTACACCTCGATCAGAGAAAGCCCGTGGATATCCACGGAATGAAAGCCACCAGCACCACCCCTGCCGCCAACGCGGCCAGGTAGCCCCACATGTAAGGCATGGCCTCGTCCGGACTGACCTTGCTGATGGCGCAGGCGCCGTAGTAGCCCACGCCGAACGGCGGCGCGAACAGGCCCAGGCCCATCGACAGGATGACCACCATGGCGTAATGCACGTCGTTGACGCCGACGGCGCGCGCGATGGGGAACAGCAGCGGGCCGAACAGGACGATGGCCGGAATGCCTTCCAGCACGCTGCCCAGGACCACGAAGGCGACGATGGATATCACGAGGAATCCGGCCGCGCCGCCAGGCATGCGCCGCATGAATTCCGCCAGGTCCTGCGAGAAGCCCGATTGGGTCAGGCCCCAGGCCATCGCGGTCGCCGCGCCGACGATGAAAATGATGGCGCCCGACAAGGCCGCCGTATCCAGCAGCATCGAGGGCAGGCGGCGCCAATCGAAACGGCGGTACAGCACGAGCCCGGCAAGTACGGAATAGGCGATGCCGATGGTAGACACTTCCGTGGCGGTGGCCACCCCTTCGACCACGGCGGCACGGATCAGGAAGGGCAGCAGCAGCGCCGGCACGGCGACGCAGAACAGGCGCGCGATTTCGCGGGCCGGCACGCGCCGCACGCCGGACAGGTCCTCGCCGCGGCTGCGGCGCCAAACGATGACCGCCAGCGCCAGGCCCAGCGCGGCGCCCGGCAGCATGCCGCCGGTGAACAGCGCCGCGATGGAAACGCCGGTCACCGAACCGATGGTGATCAGCACGATGCTGGGGGGGATGGTTTCGGTCTGCGCGCCGGTGCAGGACAGCAGCGCGGCCAGATTGCCCGGCCGCGCGCCGCGCTGCTGCATTTCCGGGAAGAGGGCCGGCGCCACCGCCGCCATGTCGGCCACCTTGGAACCCGATATGCCGGACACCAGGTACATCGCGCCTATCAGCACGTACGACAGCCCGCCGCGCACATGTCCCAGCAGGCTGGCCAGAAAGCCGATCATGGCCCGCGCCATGCCGGTCATCTCGATCAGCAGCCCCAGCAGGATGAACATGGGCACGGCCAGCAGGATCAGATGCGACATGCCCTCGTCCATGCGGCCCACCATGACCATCAGCGGCGTGTGGGTGGTCAGTGAAAGGTAGCCGAAGGTCGCGAGCGCGAAGGAGAAGGCGATGGGCACGCCCGCGAATACATTGGCCGCGACCAGCCCGACGAAGAAGATCAGCAGGTTCGCCTTGCCCAGCGTGGCCAGCACCGGCTGCGCCAGCATGAACAGGCCGACGACGACCGCCACGGTGGCCAGCGCGCCGGCCACATGGCGCCACGATCCCGCGCGCGCCAGCCGCAGCACCGCGAAAGCGGTCATCAGAGCAAAGCCCACGGGCAGCGCGGACGCCCGCCAGGCATTCGATATTTCCAGCGCGGGGGTGGTGACGACGGCTTCCTCGCTGGCATATTCCCAGGCGTGGGGCAGCACCATCAGCATGAAGCACAACGAGGCGGCAATGGCGGCCACGTCCAGCCAGGCCCGCGCCGCCGGCGACGCCCGCGAGACGAAGGCCGTCATGCGCATGTGTTCCCCGCGCCGCAGCGCCACCACGGCCCCCAGCATGGACAGCCACAGGAACAGGATGGACGCCAGTTCGTCGCCCCAGACCAAGGGGGAGTGAAAGACATAGCGCGCAATCACGCCCGCCAGCAGAACGAAGATTTCGGCCAGCACCAGCAGCGCGGCGGGAACTTCGACGGCCAGCCCCAGGGCCCGGTCCAGCCGGCCCCACCATCCCGCCGCGCCGTCGGCCGCACCGGGATGACCGGCGCTTTCCGCCTCGCCGTGCGGCGCTATTTTCGGCGGATCTTTCGCCAGATAGCCTGCGTGTGTTTGCATATCGCCTCCGTCGCGTACCGGCGCGTCGAGCTCGCGGCACGGACGCTCCAAGGCCCGATTCGCTGTCCCTGCACCCTCTTTTCCCCTTGCGGAGCGCCGTCCCGGCAAGGTGCGTCAGGCCAGCTTGCCGACGGCGCCTTCGAGCAGGCCCCAGGCCTGGTCGCCGAACTTGCCGCGCCATTCCTGATAGAAGCCCGCCTGGCGCAGGCGCGCCTGGAAGGAGTCGGCCTTGGGTTGATTGAATTTCAGGCCCCTGGATTCCAGATCGCTCTGGATGGACCGGTTCATCTTCTTCAGATCTTCACGCTGCAGCATGCCGGCGTCGTTGAAAGCGGTTTCCCACAGCTTTTGCAGATCCGGGGGCAGGCGGCGATAGGCACGGCCGTTGGCGATGAACCAATAGCCATCCCAGATGTGGTTGGTAAGCGAGCAGTACTTCTGGACTTCGTACAGCTTGGCGGCCTGGATGATGGGCAGTGGGTTTTCCTGCGCATCGACGATGCGTGTCTGCAGGGCGGAATAGACTTCGCTGAACTGCAGGCTGGCCGGCGCGGCGGATAGCGCCTTGAACATCGAAATCGACAGCGGACTGACCGGCACGCGGATCTTGGTGCCATCCAGGTCGTTCGCATCGGCGATGGGCTTGCTGCTGGTGGTGACCTGGCGAAAGCCGTTGTCCCACATTTTCTCGAAGGCGTACAGATTGGCCTTGGCGATCTTGTCGCGCACGTGCGCGCCCAGCGCGCCGTCCATGGCCTTCCAGACTTGCGAGTAATCCGAGAATGCGAACCCCACCGCATTGATCGCCGCCACCGGCACCACGGTGGCGATGACCAGGGCGGAGGGCGTGAACAGCTCGATGCCGCCGCTGCGCACCTGCGACAGCATATCGGTGTCGCCGCCCAGCTGGTTATTGGGGAAGATGGTGATTTCCAGCCGGCCGTCGGATTCCTTGCGAATGCGGTCCACGGCTTCCTGCGCGCGCTGGTGCAGCGGATGGCTCATGGGCAGGTTGTGGGCGTACTTGTAGGAAAACTCCGCGCCGGCACGGGCCAGGCGGGGCATGCCCAAGGCCAGCGCCGGGCTGGCCGCCATGGCGCGCAGCAAGGTGCGGCGGGTCATCGTCTTCATTATTTGTCTCCTTGGTGCCGGCCGGGTGTTATAGGTGCGGTCCGGCGATGCGCGGCAATCGTATGGGTGACGCGATCCCGCTGGTTGTGCGGCGCCGCGCCGTTAGAACGGCGCGGCGGATGCGAACGAGCGGAAACCGGCGGCGCGCGGGCGGCTGCCCCGGCCCGCAGCAGAAATGTAGCCTGGGCACTAGAATCGGAGAAGTCGAAAATTTGGATCGATTAAGCGATGAAAGAGATTAATCTCTCGACCCGCGACCTGCGCGCATTCCTGGCGCTGGTGGAGCAGCGCAGCTTCACTCGCGCCGCGCGCCAGTGCCATCTTTCGCAATCCGCCTTCAGCTCGCTGATCCGCACGGTGGAAGACACCCTGGGATACCGGCTGTTCGACCGCGACACGCGCAACGTGGAATTGACACCCCAGGGACGGCTGCTGGAAGCCTCCGCCCGCCGCGTGCTGGACGATTTCGACGGCATGATCGACGACTTTCGCGGCCATGCCATGCTGGACAAAGGGCGGGTGTCGGTAGCCGCGCTGCCTTCGATCGCATCGGGGTGGCTACCCGGCGTCTTCGCCGAATTCCGCCGGCACCATCCGGGGATCGAACTGGAACTGGCCGACGTGCTGTCGGCACCCTGCCTGGAACGCGTGCGGGCCGGCCGCGCGGATCTGGCGCTGGCCTCGTCGGGCATCCCGGCGCAGGACCTGGATGCCCGCCTGCTATGCAACGATCGCTTCCATCTGGTGTGCCGGGCCGATCACCCGCTGGCGCGGCAACGCGCGGTGGGGCTGCCCGACCTGTCCGCCGCGCCCTTCATCCATCTGGCCCGGTCGCACAGCGTGCGGCTGCAACTGGAACGGGCTTTCCATCCGTATCCCATGAAGACGGTGATGGAAGTCGAACAGCTGGCGACGGTGACCGGCATGATCGCGGCCGGCATCGGCATCACGGTGGTGCCGGCACTGACGCTGTACGAATTCGAGCGCCCCGATCTGGTCAGCCGCCCGTTGAAAATACCCGGGCTGGTGCGCCGCATCTATCTGGTAACGCGCCGCGGGCTGAGTCTGCCTCCCGCGGCGGAACGGCTGCATGCGTTGATGCTGGAACGCCGCCCGGGCCGGCGGCGCTAGCGGTCACCCGGCTGCGCTGCCGCCACCGTCGCGCGCCCACTGTACGGCGTCTTCGACCCGGTCATTGCCCCAGAACATTTCACTACCGGCGAACATCATGGGGGCGCCGAATATTCCCAGCGACTGCGCGCGATCCACCTGCGTGCGAAATGCCTGCTTGATCTCGTCGCTGCCGGCGCGCGCGAGTACGGCATCGGCATCCACGCCCAGGGCCGCGAGACGCTCGCCCACAACGCCGGGCTGCTGGATATCGAGATCGTCGACGAAATTGGCGCGATACATGGACAGGCAGAATGCCTTGCCCCAATCCGCTGCCAGCCCGATCAGCGCCACCCGCGAGGGCAACACGCCGACGCGCGGGAAGATGGTGGGACGGCGGTAGCGCACGCCATACTTGGCGGCCAGGCGCGCGACCTCGCGCATCATGTATTCGCCCTTGTCGGGAAACAGGCGGAACGGGGAATCGTCCCAGCCGCGCGCCTTGAAAATCGGGCCCAGCAGGAAAGGCCGGTAGTCCACCGTCACGCCCTGCGCGGCGGCGATCGGCTCGATGCGCTCGATCGCCAGGAAACTGTAGGGGCTGGCGAAGTCGAACCAGATTTCCAGCCGCTTCGCGCCATCGGATGCGCCGTTCGCTTGCGTCATGCTGTCTCCTTCTTCCGGGCCTGGGCCCTGTCCACGGCCGGTCCGGTCAGCAACCGGCCTGCTGTTTTCCGCGCGATCCAACCGTGCGCCGGTATGTCGCGCGGCGCCTTCCTGTTCCCGTCCCGGTCAGCCCGCCACGACCTCCACACCCGCTTCGCCGGCCACCATCCCGCCCACGATGGCGGCCTGCGTAAACCCTTGTTCGGCCAGCACGGCCAGCACCTGCGGCGCGGTTTCGCGATCGCAGGCCACCAGCAGCCCGCCGGAGGTCTGCGGATCGGTCAGCAGCGCGCGCGACACCTCCTCCACGCCGGCCGCCAGCGAAATCGCGGCGCCGTAGGAGGCCCAGTTGCGCCCCGACGCGCCGGTGATCATGCCCGCCTGCGCCATCTGCCGCACGCCCGGCAACCAGGGCAGCGCCGCCAGGTCGATGCGCGCGCGCAGGCCGGCGCCGCGGCTCATTTCCAGGGCGTGGCCCAACAGACCGAAGCCGGTGACGTCGGTAAGGGCATGCACCCCCGGCAGAGCGGCCAGCGCCGGCCCCGGCGTATTCAGCCGGGTGGTGCTGGCAATCATCGCGTCGTAGCCCGCGGCATCCAGCTGGTTCTTCTTCAGCGCCGCGGACAGGATGCCCACGCCCAGGGGCTTGCTCAGGATCAGCACGTCGCCGGCGCGCGCGTCGGCGTTGCGCTTGACGCGCGCCGGATGCACCAGACCCATGGCGGCAAGGCCGTAGATGGGCTCGACGGAATCGATGGTGTGGCCGCCGGCCACCGGGATACCGGCCTGCGCGCAGACGTCCTGGCCGCCACGCAGGATTTCCGCGATGACTTCACGCGGCAGCACGTTGATCGGCATGCCGACGATGGCCAGCGCCATAATGGGCGTGCCGCCCATGGCGTAGACATCGGATAGCGCGTTGGTGGCGGCGATCCGGCCGAAATCGTAGGGATCGTCGACGATGGGCATGAAGAAGTCGGTGGTGGCGATCAGCGCCTGCTCGTCGTTCAGGCGGTACACCGCCGCGTCATCGGCGGTTTCGGTGCCGACCATCAAGCCCGGGAAGGCCTGCGTGGGCGCGAAACGGGCCAGCAGATCGGCCAGTACGCCGGGCGCGATCTTGCAGCCGCAGCCGCCGCCGTGCGAAAGCGAAGTCAGGCGTGGGGCCGCGCCGGCGCTTGCGTCTTGGGTCATGAGAAATCTCCAGGGAAGCCGCAAAAGGATAGCACCGGCGCGCACCGGCGCCCGGATGGCCGCGGGCAGCCCCCCTACAAAGAGTCGCCAAAACGGCCTACTATCATGGCCTTTTCCGCATATCGACGCCGAACGGCGCCTGGACCGACCGCCCATGGCCACTCTGCTTCCCGACTGTCCGCTCTGCCAACAGCACGGCGGTGCCCTGCTGTGGCAGGGTACGCACCTGCGCGTGGTGGAAGTCGAGGACGCGGACTATCCCGGCTACACCCGGGTCATCTGGAACGCGCACATGGCGGAGATGACCAGCCTGTCGCGCCATGGCCGCGAACTGATGATGGAGGCGGTCTGGCGCGTGGAAGAAACGCAGCGAGAGATACTGCATCCGGACAAGGTCAATGTCGCCTCGCTGGGCAACATGGTGCCGCACTTGCACTGGCACATCATCCCGCGCTGGCGCGGCGACCGGCATTTCCCGGACGCCGTCTGGGCGCCACCGCGGGTCCCTCGCGGCCAGGAACCGCCCGAATGGGCGCCGCGCATGGCCGCCCTGCAGGCCGTCATGCAGCGCTATCGCAACCGGCTGCTCGAAACCCTGAACGCACTGCCGCGCCATTGATCGATTGCCGTTGAATACATGACTACGCGTGCCATGAGATCCCGCTTTCCGGTCCATTCCGTCCAGCAACTGGTCGCCGCGCTCGGCCTGGCGGCCGCCGCGCCGGCATGCCTGGCCGCCCGGCCTGTCACCACACCCTGCCCCGCCCTGCTGCAAATCACGCAGACGCCGGTCAACACCCCGGGAGGCTGGTCGGTGATGCCGGACCCGCGGCGCGATGCCGACCATCGCCTGCAAGGCATTACCTTCTTCGCCGGCGACCCGCGCAATATGGTCGCGCTGGCGCCCGACACCGAAAAGCGATCCGTCCGTGGTTACGCCTCGACCTGGCATTTCCAGCCGGACGACCAGGGCTACTGGATCGGGTGCAGCTATACGGATACGAACCTGCTGGCCGTGCGCAAGCTCGCGGATAACATCAGCCAGTGCGACATGATGCAATACCTGGCCGATCGCCGCCGGCCCGGCGGCGCGGTGCAAGTGGTCTGTTACTGAATGGAAAACCGTCTTCGCACGTCCCTGTCGGCCCTGGTTGCCCAACTGCCGCGGGACTGGGCCCCGGCCCTGGCCATTCCCGCCGCCGCGCGGGCGCTGCCGGAAATCTGCGGCCACGTCGACCGCCGCATCGAGGCCGGCGCCATCGTCTATCCATGCACCCCGTTCCGTGCCCTGGAAATGCTGCGGCCCGGCGAGGTCAAGGTGGTGATCCTGGGGCAGGACCCGTACCACGGGCCGGGCCAGGCGCAGGGCCTGGCGTTTTCCGTGCCGGACCAGTGCAAGCGACCGCCCAGCCTGCGCAACATCTTCAAGGAGATCGCCGCCGAGTATCCGGACAAGGGCATCCCCACGGGCAACGACCTGACGCCCTGGGTGGCTCAGGGCGTGCTCCTGCTGAATACCTCGCTTACGGTAGAGGACGGGCAGCCGGCTTCGCATGCCAAGCGCGGCTGGGAAGCCATCACGGATGCGCTGATCTCCCTGGTGGCCCGCCAGCCCCAGCCCAAGGTCTTCATGCTGTGGGGCGCGCATGCCCAGTCCAAGCGCGCGCTGTTGCCCGAAGACCACAACACGCTGGTGCTGATGGCCAACCATCCCTCGCCGCTGTCGGCATCGCGCCCGCCCGTGCCTTTCCTGGGCTGCGGCCATTTCCGGCAGGCCAACGAATGGCTTCTGACGCACGGCCAGGAAATTGTCGATTGGGGTTTGCCCGAGAAAACACTGGCGCGGCAACAGGAATTCAGGTTATGATTTCTGCGCTGCACAAAAAGAACGGCATTTTTCGGCATTACTGTTAGTCCGCCGCCAGCGTTCCTGGCGGCCTCGAAACAAGTCACGGTGTCTGCAGCTTTCCCGGGTAGAACAAACCCGGTGATGCCGGTCTTCATCGCTTCCTGACCCCTTTCCTTTCGCCAGCGCCCCAATCCGGGACGCGACATGCGCATGGTTGATCCGGTCGGCGTCGATGCTCCATCAACCTGCGCTGGATCCGGCACACACACCCCGGCCCGGCCTAGAAACTCGCCGCCAAAAGCGGCAAGGGAAAGTCATGTCTTTCGAAACACTGGGACTCGCGCCCACCCTGTTGTCCGCCCTGCAAGAAGCGGGCTTCACCACTCCCACCTCCGTACAAGCCGCCGCGATTCCGCAAGCCATCGCCGGCCAGGACCTGATGGTCTCTTCGCAGACGGGCAGCGGCAAGACCGCCGCCTTCATGCTGCCGGCGCTGAACCGCATCGCGCAAATGCCCGCCAACAAGGGCACCGGCGTGCAGGTGCTGGTTCTGACACCGACGCGCGAACTGGCCCTGCAGGTCAATGATGCGACGCGCCTGTACGGCAAGAACCTGCGCGACCTGCGCACCGCCACGGTCGTCGGGGGCATGCCCTACGGCGCGCAGCTGAAGGCCCTGTCGCGCCGCGTCGACGTACTGGTCGCCACCCCGGGCCGCCTGATCGACCATTTGCAGGCCGGCCGCGTCAAGATGAACACCGTGCATACGCTGGTGCTGGACGAAGCCGACCGCATGCTGGACATGGGCTTCATCGAGGATATCGAGACCATCATCAGCCGCCTGCCGGCCGAACGCCAGACACTGCTGTTCTCGGCGACGCTGGACGGCACGGTCGCCAAGCTGGCCGCGAAGATGATGCGCGATCCGCAGCGCATCGAGATCGCCGGCCACAAGGAAAAGCATTCCAATATCACGCAGAGCCTCCTGTACGCCGACGATGCCGCGCACAAGATGCAATTGCTGGATCACGTGCTGCGCGACGCCGCCCTGGACCAGGCCATCGTCTTCACGGCCACCAAGCGCGGCGCCGATGACCTGGCCGATCGCCTGACCGACCAGGGCTTCGCCGCGGCGGCACTGCATGGCGACATGAACCAGCGCCAGCGTACCCGCACGCTGGGCATGCTGCAGCGCGGCCAGTTGAAGGTGCTGGTGGCCACCGACGTCGCCGCCCGCGGCATCGACGTGCAGGGCATCAGCCACGCCGTGAACTTCGATCTGCCCATGCAGGCCGAGGACTACGTGCACCGCATCGGCCGCACCGGCCGCGCGGGCCGCGACGGCCTGGCTTTCACGCTGGCCACGCATGCCGAACGCCATAAGGTTCGCCGTATCGAGCATTTCACCGGACAGACGCTGACCCCTCAGGTCATCGCCGGCCTGGAACCCAAGCGCGCGGCGCGCCCCGCCTATGAGCGCACCGGCAAGCCGTCTTTCGGCAAGCGGCCGTTCAACCGCGACAACCGCGGCTCGTACGCCGGCGGACGCCCCTTCGAAGATCGTCCGCGCCGCGACGGCGCAGGCCCGCAATACAGCGGCCCGGCCGCCGGCGATCGCCCGGCCCGCCCGCAAGGCGACCGCCCTTTCCGCGCCGACGGTGAATTCCGTGGCGCCGAGCGTGGCTTCCGTCCGGAAGGCGGGTATCGCAAGCCGGCCGAAGGCTTCCGCAAGCCCGAGGGCGCTGCGCGCACCGAAGGCGGTTTCCGTCCGGCCGATCGCGGTTTTCGCACCGAAGGCGCGGCCCGTCCCGAACGCGGTTTCACCCATGGCGACCGTCCG
Organism: Bordetella sp.; assembly: GCF_057362025.1. Taxonomy (NCBI): domain Bacteria; kingdom Pseudomonadati; phylum Pseudomonadota; class Betaproteobacteria; order Burkholderiales; family Alcaligenaceae; genus Bordetella; species Bordetella sp. The sequence continues at coordinate 53,464 of NZ_JBMQQZ010000064.1, forward strand.
CAACGCACCGAAGGTGCTTTCCGTGCGGCGCGTTCGGAAGGTGGCCTGCGCGCGGACAAGGCTGTCCGCGAAGGCGGCGCGGGTGGCCATTCCGCCGAACGGGCCGGCCGGCCCGCCTTCGACAAGCGCCCCGCCCGTCCCGCCAAGTCCTTCAAGCCGGCGTACGCCGGCCGCCGGGACTGACCTGGCGCGCAAGCCGCCCTCGGCCCCATGGCAGATAGTGGCTTGACCTGTATGTAGCGGGAACACGGCGCGGCATGACCGCGCCGTGTTCTTTTCCGCTTCCGCAACGATCCCGCCCGGGAAGTACCGCGTCGTCTGGCGGAGATACGGCCCGTGCGCCCTGCTTCCGTTGCCGACCGCGGCGCGATTTCCGGCTCACCGGATTTCCTGAAACAATGGCGGTTTCGACGTTTTCCGCCCCGGTTTCCATGCCACAGACCTTCCCCCCGCCACTCGATGACGCATCCCGCGCCCACGCCGAACGCATGGCCGCGCATCTGCAGTCGGCGATTGCCCAGGCCGGCGGGTGGCTGTCGTTCGAGCACTGGATGGCCGACGCCCTGTACGCGCCCGGCCTGGGTTACTACGCCGCGGGCAGCGCCAAGCTGGCCCAGCCGGCCGGCGGCGCGGGGATCGCGGGCGATTTCGTGACCGCGCCCGAGCTGACCCCCTTGTTCGGCGCGACGCTGGCGGCGCAGGCCGCGCAAGTGCTGCGGCAGACCGGCACCCTGGACGTACTGGAATTCGGTGCGGGAACCGGGGCCCTGGCCGAACAGGTCCTGGCCGCGCTGGATGCGGAAGGCCTGGACGTGCGCTACCGCATCGTCGAAGTCTCCGCCGACCTGCGCGCGCGCCAGCAGGCGCGGCTGGCGCCGCATGGCGGCCGCGTCGCCTGGCTGGACCGCTTGCCCGACGCCTTCGAAGGGTGCGTGCTGGCCAACGAAGTGCTGGACGCCATGCCGGTGCAGGTGTTCCGCTGGGACGAGACCGGTGCCCTGCTTGAACGGGGCGTCGTGGCGACGGCCGAAGGCGGTTTTGCCTGGTCGGACCGGCCCGCGCCGCCGCGGCTGCTGCAAGTCATGAGCGAGCGCATGCCCCCGCTGGAGGGCTACGTCTCGGAAGTCAATCTGCAAGGCGAGGCCTGGCTGCGCGGCATGGGGCAATGGCTGCGGCGCGGCGCGGCACTGATCATCGATTACGGCTTTCCCCGCCACGAGTACTACCATCCGCAGCGCGCCGCCGGCACGCTGATGTGCCACCTGCGCCATCACGCCCACGCCGACCCTTTCCTGGCACCCGGCCTGCAGGACATCACCGCGCACGTCGATTTCACGGCCATGGCCGACGCCGCGCTGGCCGGCGGCCTGGATGTGCTGGGCTATCTATCGCAGGCGAATTTCCTGGTGAACGCCGGCCTGGTGGAACGCGTGGGAAGCCTGGACCCGGCCGACGCCGCCGCCTATGCGCGCGCCGTGGCGCCGGTGCAGAAACTGCTCTCCGAGGCCGAGATGGGGGAATTGTTCAAGGTGCTGGCCGTGGGCCGGGACGTGGACCCGCCGCTGCTCGGTTTCCGGCGCGGCGACCGGCGCGCCATGCTCTAGAACCTGGCTGCGGCGGAACGCGGCGCGGTTCGCCGGCCGGCGGGCGGTACGGGAACCGCGGGCGACGCCGCCGCAAGGCGATGACTGCGCAGACCTGCACCGGCTATTGCGCGGCCGCCGCCCGCACCGCCTGGAGCCGCGCGGCGCGGAGCGCCTGCTGGATCTGCCGCGGCTGGCCCGGGTACCGCCGCGCGATGGCGCCGGCGTCCAACCCCCGTATGGCTGCCAACGCGCGCTGCCACCCGGGCAGGTCCACCTCTTGCCGCACGCTGGCCGCGCGCAGCAGATCGAGGAAACGATCGGGCTTGCGCAGGGCATCGCAGCGCTCCATCAGCGCCAGCCGCGCGGCGGCGGTGTCGGGGACGTCGACCGGGTCGGGAACATCCGCGGTGCCGGCAGCGGCGCCCGCGGGAGCGGCGGCGTCGGGAGCCGCGCCATCCCCGACGGCAGGTCCCGCCGCCAGGACGCGCGGATCGTCCAGCACGACGGGCAGCAGCCGCGCATGGTCCGCGCATTCGGTCGGCACCCGCAAGCGCGCCGACAGATCCGCGGGTTGCGGCGAGGCCCGGCACAACAGGGCATAGCGCCCGGGCAGCGGCAAGCCGCGCCGCGCGGCCTCGTCCACATCGGCATTGACTGCCTCGTCCACGAACAGGCCGGGCAGGATGCGCGGCAGGGCCCGAGCCTGCGCCAGCACGTCCAACATGCGCGAGGGACGCGCGGTCATCAGGCCGCGCGACAACTCTTTCCACACCCGCTCGGGCACCAGCGCGTCCGCTTCGCCGGCATCGACCATGGCACGGCACAGCACCAGGGTTTCCGGCGCCACCACGAAATCGGCGAAGCGCGCGGCGAAGCGCGCCAGGCGCAGGATGCGCACGGGGTCTTCGGCAAAGGCCTCGCCGACGTGGCGCAGGACCCGCGCGCGCAGGTCCCGCACGCCGCCCAGGGGGTCGATAAGCCGGCCTTCGGCATCGCGCGCGATGGCATTGATGGTCAGGTCGCGCCGCGCCAGGTCTTCCTCCAGCGTAACGTCGCTGCCCGTGTAGAACGTAAAGCCCTTGTAGCCGCGGCCGGACTTGCGCTCGGTGCGCGCCAACGCGTATTCCTCGTGGGTCCGGGGATGCAGGAACACCGGGAAATCACCGCCGACAGGCACGAAACCACGCTGCGTCATGGCCTCCGGCGTCGCGCCCACCACCACCCAATCGCGGTCGCCCGCCGGCAGGCCCAACAGCTCGTCGCGGACGGCGCCGCCGACGATATAGGCCTGCAAACCTTCCAGCGCCGGGTCGGTCACCAGGACGCTCCCGGGAAGCAGGCACCGCACCCGTTCACGGCAGATCCGTCCGTTCCGGCGGCTGCGGCGCGATCTGGCCCAGCCGCTGCTTGAGCGATTGCGGCTGGCCGGTAAACATCGCCGCGTAATACGTGGCGTTGGCCATGACGTTCTTCACGTAGGTGCGGGTTTCGGTAAAGGGGATGGTTTCCGCGAAGATCGCCCCCTCCACCGGATGGGTCAGCGTGGCACGCCAGCGGAGGGGGCGGCGCGGGCCCGCGTTATAGCCGGCGCTGGCCAGGACCTGCGATCCGTCCAGGTCCTGCAGCACCATGCTCAGGTAGGAAGTGCCCAGCAGGGTATTGGTATCGAAGTCGTTGACCTGGCCCGGCGTGAAATTGCTCAGCCCGATCTTGCCGGCCACCCATTTGGCCGTGCCCGGCATCAGCTGCATCAGCCCGGACGCGCCCACCGAGGAACGCGCGTCCATGATGAAGCGCGACTCCTGGCGGATCAGGCCGTACACCCAGGCCGGGTCCAGCGCCACCTGGCTGGCCCTGGCCGCCACGCGGCCTTCGAAAGGCGCGATATAGCGTTGCGTGAAATCGAACTGTTTTTCGGTACGGTCCGAGGTATTCACCACCCGGTCGTAGATGTTCGCGCGGCGCGCGAGTTCGGCGGCGGCCAGTAATCGACGGTCGTCCATACCGCGCAGAGCGAAATTCCATTCCGGCACGGCGTCGCCGCGCCACCCCAGGCGGAACAGTGCGATCGCCCGCTGCAGGCCGGCGTTGGCGCGCGCGCTTGCCATTTCCTGCGGTGTAGGCGGGACGGCACGCGGCGGCACGGTGATCGTGCGGCCCAGCTCTTCGGCCGCCAACTGGCCATAAAAGGTGAACTGCCCGGCGATCTGTTCGTATTCCTGCTGCGCCCGTTCACGCCGGCCGGTCGCCGCCAGCCCGCGCGCGTGCCAATAGATCCACGCTGGTTCGTCGCGCGCCTGCGGCGACATGGCCTCGATGGACGCGATCACCCATTTCCAGTCGATGCGCGGCTGCCGCAGGGCGGCACGTACCTTCCATTCCTCGTTGTACTGTGTCAGCCGGATATGGCCGGCTTCGACATACCAGTCATGGGCGCGTGGATCCTGGTTCAACACCGCCACCAGCGCCAGCTGCGCCCGCACCCACGCCAGGTCCTGGCGCGGCAACGCGCGCGCCCATTCCCGCCGGACATAGGCATCGGCCACGTCCAGGTTGCCGCGCGCCAGGCGCGCCAGCGCGATGGTTACCAGTTCCGTCGCCGCCCGCGTGCGCGGCGGCTTGGACTGGCGCACCAGCCACTTCATCGGGTCCTTGATCATGGCGTCGTAGGCTTTCTGTTCGGGGGGCTCGAACAGATAACCCGCGTACTTGCGCGCGTCGGCCAGCTTGTTGTCCTCGATCGCATCGCGCAGCTGCGGCTGCAGGTCGTTCCAGCCCAGGATGTGGTTGGCGACCAGGTCGTCATACAGAGACCAGCACCATACCCCGGGGGCGAAGGCGCGCATCGCTTCGGCGCCGCCGACTTTCCTGCCGGTCATGTAGCGGGCTTCCAGCGTGGCGCACTCGGTTTGCGCATTGCCGTTCTTGATGGGCGCGAGCTTGTTGACGGTGTCGTAGTCGCCCGAGCGCGCCGCCGCCAGCAGCCAGTCGGCCCGCAGCCTATCGGCCAGGTAGGCGTCCGGACTGCGTTCGATGAAGCGCCGCAGCTGGTCCACCGGCCATTGCCCGCGCGGCATGTTCCAGACCTGGTAGCGCAGCAGCCAGTACTCGGGATACATGCCGAGGATATCGTCGCGCGCCTGCGGCACGATGACGGCCAGGGCCGACCACTGCTTGCGCAGCATGGCGTCGCGCGCGCTCATGACCGCCTGGCGCGCCGGGGTCGGCGGCTGATTGCTCGATAGCGACACGTCCTCGGGGCGCTCGCTGGCGGAGGGGTCGTCGGCCAGAGAGGTAAGCGGAGCGTCCGTCGCGGCCGGAGCGGCGGGCGTACCGGCCGCCGCCGCGATCACCGCCGAATCCTGGCCGGGGCGCTGCTGCGCATCCACCGGTGCACAGGCGGACGTCAGCAGCGCCAACAGCGGCAATGCGCGACGCAACAAGCGCCCGCCATCGCCCCCGGGCGATTTCTGATAACGTCCCGATTCCCCCCTACGCATCAGTTCTCCTTAACGCCTGGACCCGAATGACCACCAAAAACACGTTGAAGGATAACGCAGTACCGCTGCGCAAGCGATTGCGGGAGGCGCGCGCATCGCTGAACGAGGCGCAGCGTCAACGCGGCGGCCTGCTCATGCGTGGCCGGCTGTTCACCTGGGTGGCGCTGGCGCGCGAAGCAGCGCGCAACGCCGGCCGCCCGGGACCTTCCGTCATCGCCGCCTACTGGCCGCTGCAGGACGAGCCGGATCTGCGGCCTTTGCTCACACAATGGGCGGAAGCGGGCATCACCGTGGCCCTGCCCGCCGTGCAGGGTGCCGGCCAGCCCCTGGAATTCCGCCCCTGGATGCCGGATGCGCCCATGCAGGAAGGGGCTTACGGCATCCAGGAACCGTTGCCCGGCGCCACCGTCATCCCCGATCTGATCCTGGTACCCACGCTGGGGTACAGCGGGCAGGCCGACCGGGTCGGCTACGGCGGCGGGTACTACGACCGCACGCTGTCGGCGCTGAAGACGGCGGGACATGCATTCACGACGATCGGCATCGCCTGGACGGTCGGACGACTGGAGGATACTCACATACCCGAGGCCCACGATGTCCGGCTGGATGCCGTCCTGACACCCGATGGCTGGGTGCCCAAGGCCCCCTGACCGACGGAGACATACCCACGCCGCGTCCGCCACCTCGCCGGGCGCCGCACCATCACGGTGCGCTGCCCGGCGCCGGCGGAACGCCGGCAACGCACCAGGTCGGCGCCCCATGCGCTTTCCCCCATAACCGCAAAATTGGCACAAGTGTTGCTTCCATTGCGGTGTAACAAGCGATGCCGGCCATCGCCTCAGGCAAAGGGCGAGACCGGCCGCCCCTGACAGGAGGAGCGCAACCATGGACCAACCGTCCGGCACCATCCGCGCCTACGACGAGATGTACGACAGCGCGGGCGAAGTGCGTCCGCATTACAGCGCCCTCGGGCAATGGCTCGCGACCCAGACCGACGAGGTCATGGCCGCCCGACGCCTGGAAGCCGATTTCAATTTCCGCCGGGTGGGCATCACGTTTTCCGTGGCCGGCGACGAAGCCGGCACCGAGCGCCTGATCCCCTTCGACCTGATTCCGCGCATTATCCCGGCCGCCGAATGGCGCCATCTGGACGCGGGACTGAAGCAGCGCGTGCGCGCGCTGAACATGTTCATTCACGACATCTATCATGGCCACGACATCGTGCGCGCCGGCATCGTGCCGGCCGAACAGGTCTTCCTGAACGCGCAATACCGCCCGGAGATGCAGGACGTCGATGTCGCCGAAAACATCTACTGCCATATTGCCGGCGTGGACGTGGTGCGCGCCGGCGCCGGCGATTTCTACGTCCTGGAGGACAATCTGCGCGTCCCGTCCGGCGTGTCCTACATGCTGGAAAACCGCAAGGTGTCCATGCGGCTGCTGCCCGATGCCTTCAGCCGCCTGAAGGTGGGACCGGTGGCGCACTATCCGGACCTGCTGCTGGACAACCTGCGGGAAGTCGCGCCGCGCGGCAACGACGATCCCACCGTGGTCGTGCTGACGCCCGGCATGTACAACTCCGCGTACTTCGAACATGCTTTCCTGGCGCAGCAGATGGGCGTCGAGCTCGTCGAGGGCCGCGACCTGTTCGTCGACCACAATACCGTCTATATGCGCACGACGCGCGGTCCGCGCCGCGTGGATGTCATCTACCGCCGCGTCGACGATGATTTCATGGATCCGCTCTCGTTCCGCGCCGATTCCGCGCTGGGCGTGCCGGGGCTGATGTCGGTCTATCGCGCCGGCCGCATCACGCTGGCCAACGCCGTCGGCACGGGCATCGCCGACGACAAATCGACCTACCTGTACGTCCCGGACATGATCCGCTTCTACCTGGGCGAGGAACCGCTGCTGCAGAACGTGCCCACCTGGCGTTGCGCGCGGTCCGACGAGCTGTCCCATGTGCTGGCCAATATGCATGAACTGGTGGTCAAGGAGGTGCATGGGGCGGGCGGCTACGGCATGCTGGTGGGGCCGGCGTCCACGCGCGCCCAGGTCGATGCCTTCCGCGAACGCGTGCGGGCCAATCCCGCGGCCTACATCGCGCAGCCCACGCTGGCTTTGTCGACCGTGCCTACCTACGTCGAAAGCGGCATCGCGCCGCGCCACGTCGATCTGCGACCCTACGTGCTGTGCGGCAAGGAAATCCATACCGTGCCGGGCGGCTTGTGCCGCGTCGCGCTGACCGAGGGCTCGCTGGTGGTCAACAGCAGCCAGGGCGGCGGGACCAAGGACACCTGGGTGCTGGAGGAATGACCATGCTGAGCCGCACTGCCGACAATCTGTTCTGGATGTGCCGTTACATGGAGCGCGCGGAGAACATGGCCCGCATGCTGGATGTGAGCATGCAAATGTCGCTGCTGCCGCAGGACCCCGCGACACGCGAACGGTCCTGGCAGGCGCTGATGCGCATCTCCGAACTGCAAACCCTGTTCGACCAGCGCTATCCCGAGGGCAGCGCGCGCGACGTGCTGCGCTTCATGATGCGCGAGCCGGACAACCCGTCCTCCATCTACGCCTGCCTGCACGCCGCCCGCGAGAACGCCCGCGCGGTGCGCGGCAGCCTGACGACCGAACTCTGGGAGACCTACAACACCACCTGGCTGGAGCTGCTGCGCCACCTGCGCTCGGAGCTTCCCGAACGCAACCCGGGGGAGTTCTTCGAATGGGTCAAGTTCCGTTCGCATGTGGCGCGCGGCGTGACGCTGGGCACCATGCTGGAGGACGAGGCCCTGTATTTCATGCGCCTGGGCATGCACCTGGAGCGCGCCGACAATACCGCGCGCATGCTGGACGTCAAATTCCACGAATCCGACGATGGCGAAGCGGGCCGCACCGGGGCCCAGCGCGGCATGGCGGTGCGCGAGGAGTTCTACCGGTGGGCCGCGATCCTGGGTTCGGTCTCCGGACTGGAGGTCTATCGCAAGGTGTACCGCGACGTGGTCACGCCGGATCGCGTGGCCGAACTGCTGATCCTGCACGGCGATATGCCGCGCTCGCTGCTCAGCTCGGTGCAATCCGTCCGGGACGACCTGGCGCTGGTGTCCAACGCTCGTTCAGCCGAAACCGAACGCCGCGCCGGCATGCTGTGTTCCGAACTGCGCTATGGCAAGGTGGAAGACATCATGGCAGCGGGCCTGCACGACTTCCTGGAACGATTCCTGGAAAGGATCAAGGACCTGGGCAATCGCATCAGCCAGGACTTTCTGCTGCCGCTTTCGGCATAGCGAGGCGGCACGTCCGCCGCCACAGGAAAACGGCCATGAGACACTTCATCAAACACGTTACCCAGTACCGCTACACCGCGCCCGTCAGCTACAGCATCCAGACCTTGCGCCTGACGCCGCGCGGCGAGGACCACCAGCGCTCGCTGCGCTGGCACATCTACGCGCCGGGCGACCTGGCCGAACAGGTGGACGCCTACGGCAACACCACCCATACGCTGACGCTGAACCGCCAGCACGATGAAATCGACCTGCTGGTCACGGGCCAGGTGGAAATCGACCCGCTGACCGACGGCCTGCTCACCAGCGAGGAGAACCGGCTGCCGGTGGATGCCTACCGCGTGCCCACGCCGTTGACGCTGCCCGACGCCACGATCCTGGATTTCTGCGCGCGGGTCCTGCCGGGCGGATTGCGCGAGCCGGCCGATGTACTGAAGCTGGCGCAGGCGATCTCCGACCACGTCGCCTACGAGCCGGGCATCACGGACGTCACCACCGTGGCTTCCCAGGTGCTGGCGCTGGGCCATGGCGTCTGCCAGGACCACGCCCACCTGTTCCTGGCCTGCGCGCGCGCGCTGGGCGTGCCCGCGCGCTATGTCAGCGGCTATCTGTACACCGTTACCGACCATGCCGCCAGCCACGCCTGGGCCGACGTCTGGCTGCCTGGCGGAGGCTGGTGCAGCGTAGACATCACCAACCGCCAGTTCGCTTCCGACTGCCACTGCAGGCTGGCCGTCGCGCGCGACTACGATTCCGCCAGCCCGGTGCGCGGCGTGCGCCACGGCGGGGGCAACGAGTCGATGGTCGTTACCGTACAGGTACAGCAATAGGGGGTGATTGGCGTAGCGTGCCGGGGATAACTAAAATGTCGGGATTGCCTCTTGTCGAGCATCCATGACTTACTGTGTCGCGGCCCAGTTGCACGAGGGCCTGGTTTTTCTCGCGGACTCACGCACCAATGCCGGCGTGGACCAGATCAGCGTGTTTCGTAAACTGAACGTTTTCGAACGTCCGGGCGAACGCGTCATGGTGCTGATGACCTCCGGCAATCTGGCCATCAGCCAGTCCATCATGACCATGCTGTCCATGCACGACAGCGCGGATCCCGGCTCCATCTGGAATGCGCCCAATATGTTCGAGGCCACGCGCATTGTCGGCGAGGCCATCCGCGAAGTGCACCGGCGCGATGCCGAGGCCCTGCACGAACAGGGCGTGGAATTCAACGTCACGCTGATCTTCGGCGGCCAGATCGGCCGCGAGCGCTGCCGGCTGTTCCAGGTCTATGCGGCGGGCAACTTCATCGAAGCACATGCCGAATGCCCCTACTTCCAGATCGGCGAATCCAAGTACGGCAAGCCCATCCTGGACCGGGTGCTGGAGCCCGGCACGACGCTGGACGAAGCGGCCAAATGCGCGCTGATCTCGATGGATTCCACGCTGCGCTCGAATATCTCTGTGGGGCTGCCGCTGGACCTGCTCGTCTATGAAGCCGATACGCTGCGGGTCACCCGCTTCGCGAACATCGACGAGAACAATGCCTACTTCCGGATGATCCGCACCAGCTGGGGCGAAAAGCTGCGCCAGGTGTTCGCGGAAATCGACGACCCGGCCTGGACCAATCCGGCGTCTCCGGACAGCCTGGTGCCGGCCGGACGCACGCACCAGCCGGTGCGGGTGCGGCCGGGCAGCTGCGAGCCCACGGACGTCGCACCCGTGCAGGCCTTGGCCGAGGGACGGGATCCCTCCCAGCGAAGCTGACCTCGCGCCGGCGGGGCTAGTTCGCGGATCGGCCGGTGATACCGCTTCTGGCGATGGCGCAGGTATCGTCGAGCAATTCCTCCGAGGCGCCGCGGTTGCTGGCAGCCGTCCCCTGGCCATGCCTGACGTCCTGGCCGGCTTCGCTGTCCAGAAAGGCAAAACCCGGCCGGCCGTCCGGCAACGTCACGGGGGCCATGAACAGCGTGTGGGGCAGCATGGAGCCGTCGGGATATACGTCGCGCGCCAGCAGGCGGACCGGATCCGTCCGCGCCAGTGCGGCGTCGTCCGTCAGGATGGCCCGATAGGCATATGAGCGGCCGGCCATCGGCGGCAGCCACGTCCACCGTTTGTCGCTCAGCGTGCCGATACGGTCGGCCAGCGTGGCCGCGACGTCGGGACGGATGCAAGTGATATGGATATGCAGCTGGTCCTGCGTTCGTCCATAGATGGAGTTGGCGGCGAAACCGACCTGGGTCCGCAACAGCGGCCGCTTCAGTACCTTTTCCACGTATCGCCGGTTCTCGTAGGCGGCGCGCCAGTAGTTGAGGCCCGCGACGACCCACAGCCGCGCGTCCTCGATACCTGTCAGCCGGTCCGTCGGCAATAGCAGAAAGGCATAGGGCTTGGCCGGGCTGTTGTCCTTCAGGAGCACATAACCGCCCTCCAGGTCGACACGGGCGCAGGCATTGGGCCGCGACACGTCGTCATCGGAGCCGGCCGCATCCGGCTGGTCGCGGCCGTCGGCGCCGCCCGCGCCACGCCGCGTCAACGCGGCCTGCACGCAGTGCCGGACGACTTTCCACAAAACGCCGCGCCGTTCGGTAACCGTCCACGCGGCGCCCGGCAGGGGACGCGTCACCGCATGCGGCGCCGATTCCCCCGCCGCGGCGGGGTCCATGGCAGCACCGAGCGCCAACGCCAACGCCAGCACGATCGACATATTGCGCGGCTGCACGGTCCGTCCCATCGCTATCGCCCACCATCCACAAAGGATGCCGGGCGCCATGGTATCAGGGGGAAATGACCGGATGATGGAATCCGGCCGGAGTCTTCGCGCCGCGCGATTCTTTCCGCGGCAGTCCCGCAGGCGCTGGTGCGCCGCGGGCCGCTTTCCCGGGGGATGAAGCTCAGGCCCCGGACAGATTCTTCCAGATGGCCATCGGGGCTTCGGCGCTGTTCAGCGTGTAGAAATGCAGGCCAGGCGCGCCGCCCTCCAGCAGCTTGCGGCAAAGCTCGGTCACCACGTCCACGCCGAAAGCGCGGATGGACGCCTTGTCATCGCCGAATTCGGCCAGGCGCAGGCGAATCCAGCGCGGGATTTCCGCGCCGCACATCTGCGAAAACCTGGCCAGCTGCGTATGGTTGGTGATGGGCATGATGCCCGGCACGACCGGTACGGAAACGCCCTTGGCCGTCACGCGTTCGACGAAGTCGAAATACGCGTCGGGATTGAAGAAATACTGGGTGATCGCGCTGTCGGCGCCCGCGCGTACTTTCTCGATGAAATGGTCCAGGTCGCTGGACGGGTTGTCCGCCTGCGGATGCATTTCGGGATAGGCGGCGACCTCGATGTGGAACCAGTCGCCGGTTTCCTGACGGATGAAAGCGACCAGATCGCGCGCGTACTTCAGTTCGCCGGCATCGCCGCCCATGCCGGACGGCAGGTCGCCACGCAGGGCAACCACCTGCCGCACGCCCTCGTCGCGATACGACGCCAGGATCGCGCGCAGGTCCTCGCGCGTGGCGCCGACGCAGGAAAGATGCGGCGCGGCGTCCACGCCCAGGTTGCGCAGCATGCGCACGGTGCCGGCGGTGCCTTCGCGCGTCGAACCGCCCGCGCCGAAGGTCACGCTGACATAGCGCGGATGGATGGCCAGCATCTGCTTGGCCGCGCGCAGCAGGCGCTCCTGCGCGGCGATATCGCGCGGAGGAAAGAATTCCAGGCTATACGCCGGCGTAGAGGTATCGGTCATTAGACGAGCAGCGAAGACAGCAGGTAGGAGATGATGCTGTAGAGAATCGCACCGATTACCGCCCACCAGAAGCCGTTGACCTGGAAACCTTTCAGGATGGACCCGGCGAACCAGAACAACAGCGCGTTAAGGACGATGAGAAAGAGACCGAGCGTGACAATGGTGATCGGCAAAGTCAGCAACACCAGCACCGGCTTGACCAGCATGTTCAACAGGCCCAGGACCAGCGCGGCGATCAACGCCGATCCGAAACTGGCCACGGCAATCCCGGGCAGCAGGTATGCCACCACCAGCAAGGCCACCGCATTCAGGATCCAGACGAGGATCAATGTCATGTTGGAATCTCCCGCATCGATTGGTTGAAAGGGACGGCCACCCGGCGTGGCCGTCCCCGCAAGACTACACCATCAATAGCGGTAGTGATTGCTCTTGAAGGGGCCGTCGACCGGCACGCCGATGTAGTCCGCCTGGTCGGGACGCAGCGTCGTCAGGTTGGCGCCGAGCTTCTTCAGGTGCAGGCGGGCGACTTTCTCGTCCAACTGCTTGGGCAGGACGTAGACCTGGCCCTTTTCGTAGGCATCGTTGCGCGTGAAGAGCTCGATCTGCGCGATCGTCTGGTTGGTGAACGACGAAGACATCACGAAGGACGGATGGCCCGTCGCGCAGCCCAGGTTCACCAGGCGGCCCTTGGCCAGCAGGATGATGCGCTTGCCGTCCGGGAAGATCACGTGGTCGACCTGCGGTTTGATCTCTTCCCACTTGCAGCCTTCCAGCGACGCGACATCGATTTCGTTGTCGAAGTGGCCGATGTTGCAAACGATGGCCTGGTCCTTCATGCGGTCCATGTGGACACGCGTGATGACGTTGTAGTTGCCGGTCGCGGTGACGAAGATATCGGCCTTGTCGACGGCCTCTTCCATGGTCACGACCTTGTAGCCTTCCATCGCCGCCTGCAGGGCGCAGATGGGATCGATTTCCGTGACCCAGACCTGGGCGCGCAGCGCTTGCAGGGCCTGCGCGCAGCCCTTGCCGACGTCGCCGTAGCCGGCCACGACGGCGATCTTGCCCGCCACCATCACGTCGGTCGCGCGCTTGATGCCGTCCACCAGCGATTCGCGGCAGCCGTACAGGTTGTCGAACTTGGATTTGGTGACCGAGTCGTTGACGTTGATGGCCGCGAAGGCGAGTTCGCCGCGCTGGGACATCTGGTACAGGCGGTGCACGCCGGTGGTGGTTTCCTCGGTCACGCCGCGGATCTGCGCCAGGCGGGTCGAATACCATTTCGGATCGCGCACCAGGGTGGCCTTGATGGCGGCGAACAGCACGCGCTCTTCCTCGCTGCCCGGCTTGGCCAGGACGGAAAGATCGGACTCGGCCTTGGCACCCAGGTGCAGCAGCAGCGTGGCATCGCCGCCGTCATCCAGGATCATGTTGGCGTGCTGGCCGTTGGGCCATTCGAAAATCTTGTGGGTGTAGTCCCAGTACTCGGACAGGGTTTCGCCCTTGACCGCGAAGACCGGCGTACCGCCCTGCGCGATGGCGGCGGCGGCATGATCCTGCGTCGAGAAGATGTTGCACGAGGCCCAGCGCACATCGGCGCCCAGGGCCTTCAGCGTTTCGATCAGCACGGCCGTCTGGATGGTCATGTGCAGGCTGCCGGCGATGCGCGCGCCCTTGAGCGGCTGCGCGGCGGCGTATTCTTCGCGCGTGGCCATCAGGCCGGGCATTTCGGTTTCCGCGATGGCGATTTCTCGGCGGCCCCAGCCGGCCAGGCCGATATCGGCGACGATGTAGTCGGAAACGGATTTATCGGAAACGGTGTTCATGGGTTGGCTCCACGTATAAACGGACGGCGCCACACCGCGGCCCGAAACGTGCGCAACACCCCGGCCGCTATTCGGCCGGAATGACACCAGATGATTTGGCGCGCCCGCCTCTGCCACGCATGCGACAAAGGTGAGCGCCGTTGCATGCCGCCACGCGATACGCGGGCAGCCGAACTTGAGCCTGAGCCTGGCGGGGCCTGCCATGCGCATTCCTTCTGCACATCGGCTGCCTTTCCCGTCGCAACGCTCCTCAGGCGTGGGCGATATTGTAGCGGGTCGCCGGGGTCAGCGGAACCAGCGCATTCAGCAGATCCGTGGCGATGGCGTCCCAGGTCCGGGTCAGCGCGTGCTGGCGTACCACGGCGCGATCCAGGGTGCGGGCCTGCAGGCAGGCCTGGCGCAGGTCGTCGCGCAGGCAGCCGGTCACGCCGTCCTCGATCACCGCCATCGGCGCATCGGTGCGGAACGCCGCCACCGGCGTACCGCAGGCCAGCGCCTCCAGCATGACCAGGCCGAAGGTGTCGGTCAGGCTGGGGAAGACAAAGACATCGGCCGCGGCGTAGTAGCCGGGCAGAACGTCGTCCGACTGCATGCCGGTGAAGCGCGCGTCCGGGTACTTCCGGCGCAGCCTGTCCTCATCCGGTCCGCCTCCCACGACGACCTTGCTGCCGGGCAGGTCCAGGGACAGGAAGGCGTCGAGGTTTTTCTCGCGCGCCACGCGGCCCACGCTCAGGAATACCGGCCGGGGCAGGTCGGCGAAAACGTCGCCGGCGCCGGGCTGAAAGCGCTGGGCGTCCACGCCGCGCGACCAGACCTGCAGATTCTTCAGGCCGTGGCGGCCCACGGTATCGCGCACCGTGGGCGTGGGCACCAGCACCCGCTGCGAGGGCTTGTGGAACCACTGCATGTAGCGCCAGGGCAGCCAGGCGGGTATGCCCATCCTTGCCTGCAGGTAATCGGGAAACATCGTATGGAACGAGGTGGTGAAGCGCCAGCCGCGGCGCAGCGCCATGCGGCGCGCGGCCAGGCCCAGCGGGCCTTCCGTGGCGATATGCAGGGCGTCCGGCACCACGTCGCCCAGCAGGCGCTTCAGTTGCCTGGCGGGCTGGATGCACAACCTGAGGTCCGGCTCGGACGGGGCCGGAACCGTGCGGCTGCCCTCCGGGCTGATGACGATCACCTCGTGCCCCCACCCGGCAAGGATCTTCAGCATGGTCGTCCAGGTGCGGACGACCCCGTTCACTTGCGGATGCCAGGCATCCGTTACCAGCGCGATCAGCATGGGCTTTTCCAGGAGTAGCCAGAAAGCCCCTATTTGGCACGGGGTTTATGACACCCGCGAGACAGTCATGAAGCGGTACGGATGCCGGGCGGCATGGGTATGCGGACACCGCGCGGCCAGGCCGCCGCTGCGGCCCGGCGGGAATGACGCCCTACGATGCCCTATCGGCGCGGGTATCCCTGCGCCTTGATGCGGCGCCAGACGGCCTGTTTTTCTTCATCGCTCATGGATACCCAATTCGCCACTTCCATGGCGGTCCGGCCGCATCCGCGGCAGACCTCGTCGAACAGCGTCGAGCACACCGCCACGCAGGGGGAATCGGTGGCGGCGAAGACACGGTCGGTTTGCGTGGCGGACGGGGGGCAAAGATCGGGTATCGGGTCAGGCATGATCGGAGAATAGCATCCGGCATGCGCCCGCTGGACGGCCCGGCCCACCCTGCTCAGGACAGAAAGCGCAGCGCCTCTTGGCCGATTTCCTCGGGCAGCTCTTCCGCCAGATAATGGGCGCCGTCCACGGCGTGGCCCCGGACATCCTGCGCCACGTTCTGCCACAAGGCCAGGACGTCGAAGTTGCGTCCCACCGCGCCGCGCGCGCCCCACAGGGCCAGCACCGGGCAGCGCAGCCGCCGGCCGGCGGCGCGGTCCTCGCGGTCGTGTTCCAGGTCTATCGTGGCCGAGGCGCGGTAGTCCTCGCATATGCCCGTCGGCAGGCCCGGCAAGGCGGCGCAGCGTTCGTACTCCGCCAGGGCGCGCGGATCGAAAATCGCCAGGCCGCCGGGGCGCCCGCCCATGATGGAACGCACGTAGAACACCGGGTCGCGGCCGATCATGGTTTCCGGCATCGGTGCCGGCTGGATCAGCCAGAACCAGTGGTAATAGGCCTGCGCGAAGGCGCGCGTCGTGTTCTCGTACATGTCCAGCGTGGGCGCGATATCCAGCAGCATCATGCGGGTCACGCGATCCTCGTGGTCCAGTGCCAGGCGATGGGCCACGCGCGCGCCGCGGTCGTGCGCCAGCACCTGGAAACGCTCGTGCCCCAGCTGGCGCATCACCTCGACCATGTCGGCGGCCATGACGCGCTTGGAGTGCGCGGCATGGTCCGGCGTCGCGTCCGGCTTGCCGCTGTCGCCGTAGCCGCGCAGGTCGGCCGCCACGCAGGTATGGCGCGCCGTCAGCGCCGGCCACAGCCGATGCCATATCGCATTCGTTTGCGGATGGCCGTGCAACAGCAGCAATGGCGGCCCCTCGCCCGCGACCCGTGCGGCGATATGCGTACCCTGCACCTCGAACCGGCGCACCGGTACGTCGAAAAGCGATGTCATCGATGGTTCTCCTGTTCCACGGCGAAGGCTCAACCGGCCTGTGCGAGCATGTCCAGCACCTCTTCAAGCCTGCCCACGTCCACGGGTTTGGGCAAATAATAGTCGAAGCCTGCCTTCGCGCCCCGCTCCATCATCGTGGTGGCGGTGTATCCGGACAAAGCCACCAAGACGGCCTTCGCCGTCGCGGGGGCCCGGCGCAGCGCGGCCGCGACCTCGAAGCCGTCCACATCCGGCAAGCCGATGTCGATCACCACGACCTGCGGCGCGAAAGCGGCGGCATGGGCCACGCCCGCCTCGCCATTGGACGCGGCAACGACGGTATGGCCGGCGTCCATCAGCAGCTGGCGCAGCGATTGCACCGCATCTTCATTATCGTCGATCAGCAGCACGCGCAGGCGTTCGCCGAGTGGCCGCGCCGCCCGTGCCGGCGGGGCCACCGACGTGGCGGGAGCCGGCAGCCTGGGCATGACGACCGTGAACACGCTGCCCTGCCCCAAACCTTCGCTGGCCGCGCTGACCGTGCCGCCATGCGCGGCCGCCAGCCGCTGCACCAGCGTCAGGCCGATGCCCAGCCCGGCGTCCTTGCGGCCCAGGCTGGTGTCGGCCTGCGCGAACAGGTCGAAGACCCTTGGCAGCATGTCCGGCGCGATACCGATGCCGTTGTCCCGGACGCTGACCTCCACGTAATCATCGCCGGGCAGCACCTGCACCTGGATCAGGCCGTGGTCGGGCGTATAGCGCGCCGCGTTGTGCAGAAGATTGCTCAGGATCTGCCGGAACCGCACGCGGTCGGCGCGGATCCAGACGTCTGCGGGCGCGGGCCGGTAATCCACCCGGTGCCCCTTGGCGTTGATCGCGCCCTGCGTCATCTCCAGGGCCTGCTCGATCAACTCGCCGATAGGCAGCGCCTGGTGGCTCAGTTCAATTTTTCCACGCGTGACCCGGGAGACATCCAGCAGGTCGTTGACCAGCCGTGCCAGTTGCTCGGTTTGCCGGGACACCAGCGCGGTCAGGCGTTGCGTATCGTCGGCGCTGGCGTTGCGCTTGCGCTTCATCAACTCCAGGGCGGTGCCGATGGCGGACAAGGGATTGCGCAACTCGTGCGCCAGCATCGCCAGGAATTCGTCCTTGCGTTCATCGGCACGCTCCAATTCGGCCTGCCGCAGATGCAGTTGCTCCAGCGTCAGCATCATCTCGCGGTTCTGCTGTTCCAGCTCTTCCACCGGCGTCTGCAGCTTGCGCCGCGCCAGCTTCTCGATGAGCGTGGCCAGCCCGTCCGGTTCGATGGGCGCCACGAAGGCCGGCAACCGCATCTCCAGCGTCACCGTCGTGCCCTTGCCGGGTTCCGAGTCGATGTGAAAGCCATCGACCAGGCGGCGCGCGCCAGCGATCCCCAGGAGCTGCTTGCCCTCCGGGCGATGCCGTCCTGCCAGAATGGCGGGCAGTTCCGCGATGCCTGGCCCCGTATCGGAGATGACCACCACGACGGCCTGCGACCCCTCGGCGCGCGGCGGGCGGAAATAGAAGTCGATGCGGCCGCCGCGGGCGTAGTCCACCGCATTGCGCGCGATCTCCGACACCGCGGTAACCAGCCGCGTGCGCTGCAGGTCGTCCAGCCCGAAAACGTCGCCGACCTGGCGCGTGCGATCGCGCGCGCCGACCAGACCCTGGTCGCTGGCGATACGGGTGCTCAGAATCCGGTGGTTCATGACGGGCAGCCCTTTATGACGACAACGGTTGCATCATCCGCGGACCTTGCGTAATCGCGATGCATCACGCCCGCGATCAAGGAAGGACGACGCGCCAGCAGATTGGGCTGCTGCGCCAGGTTCCAGCGCGACGACAGCCCGTCGCTGGCAAGCACCAGCACGGACGCCGGCGTCCATGCGTAGGATTGTTCGCGTATTCCGCGCACGCTGTAGCCGACGATGCCATCCATGGAGGGCAGCCGCCGCTGCTCCTGGTTCTGGATCAGTACGGCGCTGATGTTGCCGATCCCGGCGAAGTGCAGGGTGCCCAGCATGGGACGTACCACGGCAACCGCCATGACCACGCCGCGCGTGTGCTTGAGCGCCTTGTGGGCATCGCGCACGATGTCGTATGGCGTGGCGGTCGGCTCGCCCTGGTGGAATACGGATAACGCCTGCGTGGCGGCGAAGGCTGCCTGCGGCCCATGCCCCAGCCCATCCACCGCGACTATCCAGAACGCGCCGTCCACCCAACGCGCCGACCAGGCATCCCCGCAGGATTCCTGTCCCGCCTTGGGGGTCGAGAGGCCGCTGTAGTCGATCCTGCGCGCGCGCTCGGGCGGCGCCGTCGCCGCGGGCGGCTCGTCGTCCAGGCGGGCAAGCAGGGCAGTCCCCACCCCGTGAGCGGTGTGGATATCGAGATGCGAGGACAGGCGGGCGATGGCCCCCAGGCCCACGCCCAGGCTGGCGCGGGTGGAAAAGCCGTCCCCCATGCTCTGCTCCAGGGATGCGATGCCCGGCCCTTTGTCCAGGGCCAGGATCTCCAGGCCGCGCTCGCCCGCTTGCGGATAGGCACGGACCACGATGTAGCCGCCTCTTCCATACTTGACCAGATTGGTGGCGATTTCAGTCGCCACCAGTGCGGCCCTGTTCTGCAGGGTTTCGGACAATCCGCTGTTGCGGGCGGCCAGCACGGCCTGGCGCCGCGCGTCGAACACCTGGCTTTGCTCCGTGACGCTTATCGGCGTTTCCATTGCGTCAGACTCACACGGGTACCCTGTCCCGGTTTCGATTGAACATCAAATTCGCTAACCAGCCGCTTGGCGCCACCCAGTCCCAGCCCCAGGCTTTTCGCGGTGGAAAAGCCATCGGTCATGGCCTGGCCCAGGTCCGCGATGCCGGGGCCGCTGTCCTCGAACTGCAGATGCAGGCCCACCTGCCCATCGTCGTTGGACACTTCGCGTATGGTCATGCGGCCACCCTGGCCATGGACCAGCGTGTTGCGGCCGATTTCGCTAGCGGCGGTAACGAGCTTGGTACGGTCCAGCGTGCCGAACCCCAATTGGGCCGCCCATTCCTGTACCGTCCGCCGCACCATGCTCAACTGCTCCTGCGTACGGACCTCGAGTATGGTTTGCCGGTTTTCGATGATCACGCCGTATCCGACCGATAGCCATCGGATTGGCGCAGGAGCTCCATGCCCTTGTCGACGTTCAGGGCAGTCTTGATCCCGGTCAGCGACATGCCCAACTCGATCAGCGTGATGGCCACCGCCGGGCGCATGCCGACGATAACCGTATTCGCGTCCATGACGCGCGCCATCGATGCGATGTGCGCCAAGGTACGTCCGATGAAGGAATCGACGATCTCCAGGGCTGAAATATCGATAAGCACGCCGCGTGCGTGTGTCTTCGACAACTGTTGTGTCAGATCGTCTTGCAGGGTAATCGCCAACTGGTCATGCAGCTCGACCTGGATGGTAACCAGCAGGTAATCATTCAGCTTGAGTATCGGGATGCGATCCATGGCCTACGCCCTGTCGCGCGCCAGGCGGGCGACGTGCTGCCCCGTTTTGAACAGGGCAAGCCGCAACGCTTCCGAAAGCGTCGACTTGGTGATGACGTCGCCAAGCTCCACGCCAAGGTGAACAATGGTCTGCGCGATCTGCGGCCGGATGCCGCTGATGATGCATTCCGCGCCCATCAGTCGCGCCGCGGCAACGGTTTTCAGCAGATGCTGCGCGACCAGCGTGTCGACCATGGGTACGCCGGTAATGTCGATGATGGCGATCGTCGCCTCGTGTTCGACAATGCCTTCCAACAGGCTTTCCATGACGGTTTGCGTGCGTTCGCTATCCAGCGTGCCGATCAGGGGCAAGGCCAGGATGCCATCCCATATCTGCACCACCGGGGTGGAAAGCTCGAGCAGCTCCTGCTGCTGGCGCTGGATAATCTGCTCTCGTCCCTTCTGGTAGGCCTCGATGGTAAACAGGCCCAGCGCATCCAGGATCACGCTGAGCTTCCAGAATTCCTCCGACAATCGAGCCGGCTCGTCCTCGAATTCCCGGCGCAGCGCGGCAAGCAGCGGCTGCTTGAGCGAAAACACGAAGACCGCGGTCTCGGAGGGCGAGAAACCCTGCAGGGCACGGCTGCGCGACAATGCCGCGAGGAACGCGCGGACCTCGTCCCAGCCCGCACCCTGCATGCGCGGGTCCATGCTTTCCTGGGCCGCCGTGGTGAAGACACTGAGGAAATTGGCGCACTGGGCGCGCAGCTCCGTATCGTTGATCAGTCCCTTCGCATTGGAGGACTCCAACTGCAGGGCGATCCACTCCTTCAGGACGGTCTGCTCCGACTCACGCACGACAGCGGACAAGCTGTTGCCAGATACGCTCACTTATTGCTCCAGGAAGAACGAAATAGGGGATACGGGCCGTCCGTTCGAGCATGCAGGGCAAGCGAAGCGGGGCCGGAACGACGCACAGATTAACAGGCTGGCGGGCGGGCGCATTTGCGGCGCGTCCGCTTCATCAATAAGGATGAGCAGAAAAACGAAAAGCCGCGAACGTTGCCGTCGCGGCTTCACGCGAACCGGGCCGGGACGGCAACCGTCCCGACGCCCGTGTTCGTCAAGCGGCCTTTTTCAGCGCCGCGGCCTTGTCCGTGGCTTCCCACGTGAACTCGGGCTCCGAGCGGCCGAAGTGGCCGTAGGCGGCCGTCTTCGAATAGATCGGACGCAGCAGGTCCAGCATGTTCACGATGCCCTTGGGCCGCAGGTCGAAGTGCTCGCGGACCAGCTTGGACAGCTGTTCGTCCGGGATCACGCCGGTACCGGCGGTATAGACCGTGATGTTGATGGGTTCGGCCACGCCGATGGCGTAGCTGACCTGCACTTCGCACTGCCGCGCCAGGCCGGCCGCGACGATGTTCTTGGCCACGTAGCGCGCGCCATAGGCGGCGGAACGGTCGACCTTGGACGGGTCCTTGCCCGAGAATGCGCCGCCGCCGTGGCGGCAGGCGCCGCCGTAGGTGTCGACGATGATCTTGCGGCCGGTCAGCCCGCAGTCGCCCTGCGGACCGCCGATGACGAAGCGCCCGGTGGGGTTGACGAGGAAGCGGGTCTTGGTCGTGATCAGGCCGGCGGGGAAGGACGGCTTGATGATGTCTTCGATGACCGCTTCGCGAATGGTTTCCTGGGACACTTCAGGCGCATGCTGGGTGGACAGCACCACCGTGTCGACTTCGGCGGGACGGCCGTCGACGTAGCGGAAGGTCACCTGGGACTTGGCGTCCGGACGCAGCCACGGCAGGCGGCCGTCCTTGCGCAGTTCGCTCTGGCGCTGCACCAGGCGGTGCGAATACCAGATCGGCGCGGGCATCAGGTCGGGCGTTTCGTCGCACGCGTAGCCGAACATCAGGCCCTGGTCGCCGGCGCCCTGGTTCAGATAGTCTTCCGAGGTACGGTCCACGCCCTGCGCGATGTCCGGCGATTGCTTGTCGTACGCGACCAGGACCGCGCAGCCCTTGTAGTCGATGCCGTATTCGGTATTGTCGTAGCCGATGCGCCGGATCGTATCGCGCGCAACCTGGATGTAGTCGACTGTAGCGGAGGTGCTGATTTCACCGGCGAGCACCACCAGGCCGGTGTTGCACAGCGTTTCGGCGGCGACACGGGCATTGGGGTCCTGCGTGAAAATGGCGTCCAGGACGGCATCGGAGATCTGGTCGGCGACCTTGTCCGGATGGCCTTCGGAGACGGATTCGGAGGTGAAAAGATAATCGCTGTGTGCCACGGTTAGGCTTCCTTGCTGGGCCGGAGGGACGCGAACGACCCGCGGCCGGATTGACGAAAGGTGCGTTGCACCTGGGATCGCAATCGGCAAGACCTTGACCATGGCGCGACGCTTTAGCGGATTTTGCGTGCGCGGAGCCGTCGGATTGGATTCCGTCGGACCCGGCGCGCGTCGCCCCGCAAGTTGTCGGTTAACTCGGCGACCTTGTCTATTTTAAGCGAAAATGGCGGCTTTCATTCGTCCTCGTCGCATGCTGCTCGTCGCCCTGTTCCGCCTGTTGGCCCGCCTGCCGCTATCCGTGCTGCATGGCATGGGGCGCTTTTTCGGCGTACTGGCCTATTTCTGGCCGGGCAAATACCGCCAGCGCCTGCGCGCCAATGCCGCCCAGGCGGGCTATCCCGACGCCGCCTTCGCCCGGGAAGCCGCCGCACAGGCGGGCGCCATGATCTTCGAAATGCCCAAGGTCTGGTTCCAGACCGAGCGCTGCCTGGCCCGCGTCCACTCGGACGACGAAGCCATCGTGGACGCCGCGCGTGCCGAGCAGCGCGGCGTCCTGTTCATGACGCCCCACCTGGGATGCTTCGAGATCATGGCCCGGCATCTGACCCGCCAGTCGCCGCTGACGGTGATGTTCCGCCCGCCCCGCAAACCGGCCCTCGCGCCCCTGCTCGACGCCGCGCGCAATACATCCAGGCTGCGCGCCGTGCCCGCCACGATGCAGGGCGTGCGGGAATTCGTGCGCGCGCTGCGGCGCGGCGAGGGCGTCGGCATGCTGCCGGACCAGGCACCGAAGGAAGGCGACGGCGTATGGGCGCCCTTCTTCGGCCGCATGGCCTACACCGTGACCCTTCCCGGCAAGCTGGCTGCGGCCAACGATGTGCCGGTCATCCTGACCGCGGGCGAACGCCTGCCGCGCGGACGCGGCTGGCGCGTCCACTGTATCCGCGTGCCGGGCCCGCTGCCCGCCACGGCCGAGGCGCAAGCCGCGCTCTTCAATGCGACCATGGAAACCCTGATCCGCCGCTTCCCCGAGCAATACCTGTGGAGCTACAACCGCTACAAGGCCCCGCGCGGGGCCCCGCCGGCGCCCGACACGGTGGACGCCGCGGCGCCGGTTCGCGGGGGCGACGCGGGCAAGGGAATCGGTGCCCTGGCCGGCAACCCGGACAGCGCCAGCGGGGATCGCGCCGGATGAGCAGCATCAAGCATCGCGCCCTGGTCGCCCTGTTCTCCTGGTTCGGCCGCGTCCGGCCCGCCACGCGCCTGCGCGCCGGCGCCATCCTGACATGGTTCACGCTGGTGTTCGCCCGCCGTCGGCGCCGCATCGTCCGCATCAACCTGGACCTCTGCTTTCCCGAAGAAAGCAGGGAAACGCGCGAACGCTGGCTGCGCCAGCACTTCCGCGCGCTGTGCCAGTCGGTGGTGGACCGCGGCGTGCTGTGGTACGGCACGCCAGAGGCCATCCGCGACATGGTGACGGTTTCCGGCCATGAGGAATTCCTGCGGCTGGGCCGGGAAAAGCAGCCGCTGATCCTCCTCGCGCCGCATTTCATCGGGCTGGACGTGGCGGCCACCCGGCTGACCATGGAATCCCCCACCGGCGCCACCATGTACACGCCCCAGCGCGATCCGGCCGTCGACGCCATCGTGCGCGCGGGGCGCACGAGATTCAACGAGGTCCACCTGGTCAGCCGCAAGGACGGCGTGCGCGGCCTGATCCGGCACCTGCGCGAGGCCCGGCCGGTCTACTACCTGCCGGACATGGATTTCGGGCGCGACGGCGCCATCTTCGTGCCCTTCTTCGGCGTGCAGGCGGCCACCATTCCGGCCACCGCCCAGATCGCGCGCAAGTGGAATACGCCGGTCATCCCAGTCATCGAATTCTGGGATCCGCGCACCGGGCGCTATCACGTCGAGGTCCTGCCCGCGCTGAAGGACTTCCCGGGCGAGGACACGCTGGAAGAGGCGACCGCACGCCTGAATCGCGAACTGGAGCAATGGGTGCGCCGCTGTCCCAGCCAATACTATTGGGTGCATCGGCGGTTCAAGACGCGGCCGGCCAGCGAAAAGAAGTTCTACTAACGCGTCCCCGCGTCAGCGGGATCGCCGCAATCCCAAAGCGGGCCGCCCCCCCGCCACCGGACCATCCCGCACGGTCGGCGACGGCGGGATCGCCGGCAATGTCCTTCCAGGGGCCATCGACGCGTGGGCTTCCGGATTGGGCGATAATGCGACGATGATCTGGCACTTCACCAAAATGCACGGCGCCGGCAACGACTTCGTCGTCCTTGACGGTGTGCGGCAGTCCATCGACATGACGCCCGAGCGCGCCCGGGCGCTGGGCGACCGTCACTTCGGCATCGGCGCGGACCAGATCCTCCTGGTCGAGCCCGCCACGGTACCGGACGCCGATTTCCGCTATCGCATCTTCAATTCCGACGGCAGCGAAGTCGAACACTGCGGCAACGGCGCCCGCTGCTTCGTGCGCTTCGTGCACGAAAACGGCCTGTCCGACCGCAATCCGCTGCGCGCCCAGATTGCCACCGGCATCCTGGTCCTGGACGAAGGCGACGACGAACAGGTCACGGTGGACATGGGCAGCACCCGCTTCAGCCCCGCGGACCTGCCTTTCGATGCCGCGGGCCTGGCATCGCGCACGCAAGGCCAGGACACCCTCTATACGCTGCCCCTCGCGGCCGGGGACGATGCCCCGCCCGGACTGCCGGCCAGCGTGGAAATTTCCGTGGTCGCGATCTCGAATCCACATGCGGTGCAGCTGGTGGAAGACGTCGATCGCGCACCCGTGCACCTGGTCGGACCGGCCGTCGAATCGCATCCACGCTTCGCGCGCCGCGTGAACGCCGGCTTCATGCAGGTCATCGACCGCCACGACATCCGCCTGCGCGTCTACGAACGCGGCGCGGGCGAAACCCTGGCCTGCGGCACCGGCGCGTGTGCGGCGGTTGCCGCCGGCATCCGCCGCGGCCTGCTGGACACGCCGGTCCGCGTCCAGGCACGCGGCGGCATGCTGACGGTGGACTGGGACGGCCAGGCGCTGCGCATGACCGGCCCCGCGACTTCCGTCTACACCGGCGCGGTCGATATCGACAAGCTCGTCTTTTCCATGGCCCTGAACCGTTAAGCGCACCGTACCCCACACATGACCGATAACGCCCTCAGTCCACAGCATGTCGCCGATTTCCTGCGTGACAATCCGGATTTCTTCACCTCGCACGCCGATGTCTTCGCCGCCATGCAGGTGCCGCATCCCCACGGCATGGGCACGATATCGCTCGGAGAACGGCAAATCCTGATGCTGCGCGAACGCAATCGCGAACAGGAATGGCGGCTGAACGAGCTGATCCACAACGCGAACGCCAACGAAGGCATCAGCACCCGGCTGGGGCAATGGTGCGCCCGGCTGCTGGCGGAAACCCAGATCGACCGCATCCCCGGCGAGATCGCGCTGGGGCTGGCTCGCGAATTCGACCTGAACGAGGTCGGCCTGCGCCTGTGGCGCCTGGCCCAGGTGCCGCAAACCGGCTACGGGGAGCCTGTTTCCGACGACGTGCGTACCTTCGCGGATAGCCTGAAATCCCCTTATTGCGGCACCGACACGGAATTCGAAGCCGCCAGTTGGCTTAGCGCCAAGCCACGCTCGCTGGCCCTGATCCCGCTGCGTCCGGGCGCCGATGCGCCCACCGTGGGCTTGCTGGTGCTGGGGTCCAACGACCCGGAACGCTTCGCACCCGATATGTCGACGACCTTCCTGGACACCGTCGGCAAGCTGGCATCGGCAGCGCTGCGGCGGCTGGCCTGAGCCGGACGGGGCCGCGCGCCATGGATCGCCCGCTGCCCGCGCCGATGCAAGCGTGGCTGGCACACCTGGCCGCCAACCGCCGCTACTCCGCGCACACCCTGGACGGCTACGGGCGCGACCTGCGCCACCTGGCGGAACTGGCGGGCGACGTCCCGCTCGACCGGCTGGCCAATGGCCATATACGGCAATTCGTGGCGCGCCTGCACGCGCGCGACCTGGGACCGCGCAGCCTGGCGCGTGCCTTGGCGGCATGGCGCGGCTTCTATCAATGGTGGGCGCCGCAGGCCGGTTTGGCCGGCAACCCGGTGGCCGGCGTGCGCGCGCCCAAGGCGCCGCGTCCGCTGCCCAAGGCGCTGTCGGTGGAGCAGGCGCAGGCGCTGCTGGAACGTCCCGCCGCCGGCGGCGGACATGACCCGGTGGCCCTGCGCGACCAGGCCATGGTGGAATTGCTGTATTCCAGCGGACTGCGGCTGTCGGAACTCACCAGCCTGGACTGGCGCTATGAACGCGGGCCAGACCATACCTCGGCAAGCTGGCTCAATCTGGATGAACGCGAAGTGGTGGTGCTGGGCAAGGGCGGCAAGCAGCGCTCCGTGCCCGTCGGTGCCGCCGCGGTGAAAGCCTTGCGCGAATGGCTGCCGGCGCGCGCGGCCCTGCTGGGGCCGCGTTCCACGCCGGCCGACGCCGCCGCCCTGTTCCTGGGCGCGCGCGGCCACCGGATATCGCCGCGGGTGGTGCAATCGCAACTGGCGCGGCTCGCGCGCGGCGCCGGGCTGCCGGTACACGTGCACCCGCACGTGCTGCGCCACAGCTTCGCCAGCCACGTACTGCAGTCCGCGCAGGACCTGCGCGCCGTACAGGAAATGCTGGGCCACGCCAACATCTCGACCACCCAGGTCTACACGCGGCTGGATTTCCAGCATCTCGCACAGGTCTACGACAAGGCGCACCCGCGCGCCGGCCGCAAGTCCTGACGTTCCGCCGGCCCGGCAAGGCGACGGCGATGCCAGGCCTTGCAGCCCGCGTCCGGCGACACCTTCAAGGCCTCAAAGCATCAAGGTTTCAAGA
>NZ_JBMQQZ010000065.1:0-20078 GCF_057362025.1 Bordetella sp.
CAACATAGCGTTGCGCGCCGCTGCCGTCGATCACGGTAGCCCCGCGCAGAATCAGGTCGGCATCCATTTCATTTCTCCATTACGCTTCAAACGACCCGCCTCCCCAGGGAAACGGGCATCATAGATTGCACCACGACCGCCCCACACATGGGACATCGAAAGACAGCCGCGCAGCGTTTCGGGGTTGGGGCTTCCCCCACGCACAGAACAGATGCTGCCGATCGGGGACGCCGAGGATCCGGCTCCGCCGGTCCTCCGGCGTCGCTCCCTTGAGGGGGAAAGCGCGCAGCGCTTTCGGGGGTGGGCCTACCTCTAATCCAGTCTCTCGATCTTCGCGGTTTCGATGATCTCGCGCCACTTGGCGGTCTCGCTGTTCATCAGTTTCTTGAAGTCTTCCGGGCTGCCGCCGGCGGGCAGGGCGCCCAGGGTAGCCAGGCCTTCGCGTACTTCAGGGGCCTTCAGCGCCTGCGCGATATCGGCGTTGATCTTGGCGATGACGTCCTTGGGGGTGCCGTGCGGGGCCACCACGCCGCCCCAGGCCACGGTTTCGTAGCCCTTCAGGCCGGATTCGTCCAGGGTGGGCACGTCCGGGAACATGTCCAGCCGCTTGAGGCTGCTGACGCCCAACGCGCGCACCTTGCCGCTCTTGACCAGCGGGCCGGCCTCGGAGGAATTGGCGAACAGATAGTCGATGCGCCCGCCCAGCAGATCCTGGATGGCCGCGGGGCCGCCGTTGTAGGGGATGAACATGACGTCGATCTTGGCCATACTCTTGAACAGTTCGCCGCCCATGTGGCCGGTGGTGCCGACGCCCGGCGCGCCGTAGGACAGCTTGCCGGGATTCTTGCGCGCCAGGGCGATCAGGTCCTGCACGCTGTGGGCCGGCGAATTCTCGGGCACGATCAGGATGTTGTAGAGGTCGAACATATGGATGACCGGCTCCAAATCCTTGTCCACGTCATACGGCAGTTTCTTGAACAGCGACCGGTTCACGGCCAGCGTGTTGATATTGCCGTAGCCGATCGTGTAGCCGTCCGGCGCCGCGCGCTTGATCAGGTTGATGCCGATGTTGCCGGCCGCGCCCGGACGGTTTTCCACGACGATCGACGCATTCGTCTGCTTGGCCAGCTGAGTGGTGATCAGGCGCGAGAGCACGTCGGGGGACCCGCCGGCGGCGGACGGGACGATGAAGGTGACCGGGTGATCCGGCCAGTTTGCACCGGCGGCGGCTGCGCTGCCGGCAACGGCGGCCAGGGCCGCCGCCAGGGCCCAGCGGCGAAACGGCGTGAACATGGACATGGTTAATTCCCCTTGTTTGGTTTGCATGCGAGGTGGTGAAACGCGACACCGTAACACCGGGCCGGCGCCGGTCGCATATCAAAAAATATCGAAAACCTATAATCGCGCGTTATCCAATCCCCCCCACGGCCCGCCCGGCGATATCGCCGCATGAGCGTGCCGCGAAACCGGACCAGGCAATGCACGAAGACGATCCGACGCTGGAAGCAGGCGCGCCCCGCGGCGGCGATGCGGGCGCGCGGCCGCCGCTGAACCTGCGGCAGATCGAGGTGTTCCGCGCCATCATGCTGTCCGGCTCCATCAGCGGCGCGGGCCGCATGCTCCACGTGTCACAGCCCGCCATCAGCCGCGTGCTGGCGCTGATGGAAACCCGGCTGCGCTATCCCCTGTTCGAGCGTTCCCGCAGCCGGCTGGCGCCGACGGCCGAGGCCCGTCGCCTTTATGCCGAGGTGGAACAGGTCTACGGCGGCATCCAGCGTGTCAACGCGCTGGCGACCAGCCTGGGCGAGGCCGGTGCCGGCATGCTGCGGGTCGTGTCCAGCGCCAGTTTCGGCCAGCGCATGATTCCGACCACGCTGCGCGAGTTGCGTGCCGGCAAGGCGCACGTGCGCGTCGATTACCGCAGCGCCACCTACGATGAACTGGCCGGGTATTTCCTGAGCGGTCAGGCGGACATCGCCGTTTCCATGCGTCCGCCGGATCATCCCAACCTGGCGGCGGTCGAATTGGGCCACAGCGAGGTGGTCTGCATCCTTCCTCCGGGCCATGCGCTGGCTGCCCGCCCCGTGATACGGCCGGAGGATTTCTCCTCGGTGGATTGGCTGGGCTACCCCGCCGAGGCGCCGCTGGGCCGGGTGTTGGCGGAATTCTTCGGCGGCACCCCGTCCCATGCGGCCGCCGTGGAAGTGCATTCGCCCGTGACGGCGGCGGCCTTCGTGCAGCAGGGGCTGGGACCTGCCATGGTGGACGCCTGGTGCGTCGGCCCCGAGTTGCGACGCTCGGTCGCCGTCCGGCCGATCGCGCCGGCCGCCCGGGTAGGCATCTGGGCCACGTATTCGGACTTGCAGCCCTTGCCGCTGATGGCGCGCCGCTTTCTGGCGGTGTTGCGCACGGTCATCGACGGAGAGCCGGCGCCGGTTTTCGGCGGTCCCGTTACGTCCTGATGCGCCCGACGGCGCGGTGGCGGTGTACAGTTTTTGGGACCGCGGGGGGGACTCGCAGGGGAGCGCCGCCATGACCCACTATGAACTGATCGGCTCGCGCGGTTGCGGCTCGGCCATCGTCGAGGCCGCGCTGCGGCTGGCCGGGCTGGATAGCCGCATCACCGATATCCCTTACCTGAAGCCCGGACCGGGACGCGACCGCCTGCTGCGGCTGAACCCGCTCGGCCAGGTTCCGACGCTTATCCTGCCCGGCGGTGCCGTCATGACGGAAAGCGCCGCGATGATCCTGCACCTGAACGACGCCGCGCCCCATGCGAATCTGGCGCCGGCGGGGGGCGGCCTGCCGCGCGCGCGTTTCTTCGAAATGCTGGTGCGGTTGGCCGCGGCCATCTATCCGACGTATACCTACGGCGACGACCCGGTGCGTTGGACGCTGGACGGGGACGCGGCGCGCAAGCTGCGAGAGACAACCGATGCGCGCCGCGAATTGCTCTGGCGCACGATCGAAGAGCAGGTTGGCGAACCGCACGTGCTGGGCGAGCAGCTTAGTGCCCTGGACCTGTATGTGACCGTCATGACGCGCTGGCGCCCACGGCGGGCATGGTTCGATGAACACTGCCCACGCCTGGCGGCAGTGGCCGACCAGGCCGCAGGCCATCCGCGCATCCGTGACGTTCTGCATCGGCATTTTTCCGGCGCGGGCGATTGATCCCGATCCTCTCGCGCGGCGTCGCTTCGATGCGGTCCTGGCGTCACCCTGACGCCCCGTGGGCATTTGGGCGGCTCGCATCGCGGCATCCCACGCGATTGGACAAGTGCGACGAATTCGTCCTACTGTAACGCCCTGGCGCTGCGCCGTTTTTTTTGCCTGGAGATGTCTTCGGGCCGGTCGCCACGCTTTGTCCTTACGCATCATGACTTCGCCATCGACCGGGCGCGACGCGCCGCCGCCGCGCCATACGCGCGGCACGCCAGGCTATCGCAACACCAACTGGGCACTGTTTGCCGCCGGCTTTTCCACTTTCTCGCTGATGTACTGCGTCCAGCCGCTGCTGCCGCTGTTCACCGGGCATTTCGGCATCACGCCCACGCAGAGCAGCCTGTCGCTTTCGCTGACCACCGGCCTGCTGGCATTGGCGATCTTCATCGTGGGCTTCTGGTCCGGCAGGCTACCGCGCAAGGGCATCATGGCCGCTTCGCTGTTCGCCTCGGGCATTCTTACCCTGGCGGCGGCGCTGACGCCGACGTGGCATGCGCTGCTTGCGGTGCGGGCCCTGCAAGGCCTCGTGCTGGGTGGCGTGCCCGCGGTCGCCATGGCCTATCTGGCCGAGGAAGTCGCTCCCTCGGACCTGGGATTCGCCATGGGGCTGTATATCGGCGGGAGCGCTTTCGGCGGCATGGCCGGGCGCGTCATGACCGGCCTGTTGGCGGACTATTTCGACTGGCGTGTCGCGATGACGGTGGTTGGCGTGCTGGGGATCGGCTCGGCCATTCTGTTCGTCATGAGCCTGCCGGCCTCGCGCCACTTCAGGCCGCAACGCGGCGGAGGCTGGCAGGCCGCGCGCGCGGGCATCGTGACCCATCTGGTCGACGTCAACCTATTGTCGCTGTTCGCGCTGGCGTTCCTGCTGATGGGCGGGTTCGTCACGGTTTACAACTATGCCGGCTTCCGCCTGCTGGCACCGCCGTATTCGCTCAGCCAGGCGACGATCAGCGCCATCTTCACCGTTTACGTGGTGGGGATATTCGCCTCGGCGCTGTTCGGCCGCCTGGCCGACCGCCACGGGCGCGGCCTGATGCTGTGTCTGGGCGTGGGCACCATGCTGTTGGGAACCCTGCTGACGCTGTTGTCCCCGCTGGCGATGGTGATTGCGGGCGTGATCCTGGCCACCTTCGGTTTTTTCGCCGCGCACGCCGTCGCCAGCGGCTGGGTAGGCCAGCTGGCGCGCGGGTACAAAGCCCAGGCGGCGTCCCTGTATCTGCTCGCCTATTACCTGGGTTCCAGCGTGCTGGGCTCCGTTGGCGGCAAATGCTGGGAGGTCGCCGGCTGGAACGGCGTCGCGGGCTTGATCGGCACGCTGCTGGTGCTGGGCCTGGGACTGGCGTGGCGCCTGTATGTCGTCATCGGCGCGAACGCGCCGGCCGCATCGTCTCGCGCAGGATGATGCTCAGGCCCGCGGCGACGATGACCGCCGCGCCGATGCAGGTCATGGCGTCCGGCGTTTCCTGCCAGAACACCCAGCCCAGAAGGGTGGCCCAGATCAGCCCGGTGTAGTCGAACGGGGCGACTACCGACGCCGGCGCGATGCGGAAAGCCTGTGTGATCAGGGACAAGCCCAGCGTACTGAACAGCGCGACGCCGGCGAAGAACGGCCAATGCATGGGATCGGGCGTGTGCCAGAACCACGGCAGGGTCGTCGCCGCGCAAACCAGTTGTGCCGCGACGATATGGAAGGCCATGGTCAAGAAGCTTTCGCCGTGCCCGATGGCGCGCGCGCTGATCATCATGGCGGCGTACAGCACCGCCGTCACCAAAGGCAGCAAGGCCGCCGGCTGGAAGCTGGCGGTACCGGGCCGCACGATCAGCAGCACGCCCAAAAAACCCAGGACGATGGCGCCCCAGCGCAGGGCGTCGACCCGCTCCTTCAGCACCACGACCGATAGCAGCGTGACGCACAGAGGCGCCGCGAACGAGATGGCCGTGGCTTCGGCGAACGGCAGATAGCGCAGGCTGGCGTAGAACGCACTGGCGGATATCACATTGATCGCGCCGCGCAGCAAATGGATGCCGGGATGGCGCGTACGCAGGGCGTGCCTGCCTCCGAGCGCAAGCACGATCGCGCCGATGAAGGGCAGGGCGATCGCGCAGCGCAGGAAGAGGATCTGCGTGGGCGGGTACGTGGCGCCCAGCCACTTGGCGATGGCGTCGCTGATCGTCAGGCACAGCATGCCGCACAGGATGTACAGGATCCCGGCGCTCGCCGTCGGGCGGGCCGTGGAGGGCACTGGCATGACGGGGGCTCAGCTGTTCGCCATCGTGCGCCAGGCCTGCCACGCGACCAGGGCCCAGGCGGCCAGGAATGCCACGCCGCCCAGCGGCGTCACCGCGCCCAGCCAGCGGACGCCGGTGCCGGACAGCAGATACAGGCTGCCGCTGAACAATACGATACCGGCGAACATCAGCCAGCCGGCCGCGGTCCAGAGCGCCGATCCATGTCCATAGCGGGCGCTGAGGGCGGCAAGGGCCAGCAGGCCCAGGGCGTGGGCAATCTGGTAGGTGACGGCGGTGTGCCAGACGGCCAGCATTTCCGGGGACAGTACGCGGCGCAGGCCATGCGCGCCGAAAGCGCCCGCGCCGACAGCCAGGAACATATTCAGGGCGCCGAGGAAAACGAATATGCGATCGGTCATGGCGGGTAGGTCTCGGGAGAGGGCGGGGAATCGTCCGTCCCCGATTCTACAACGGCCGCCATTCAACGATGCGGCACGTCGTCCAGCGACCGCAGGTTGCGCAGTTCCGGGTACCACCACATCCATAGGCCCGCGACCAGGATGGTGCCGAAGCCGCCCAGCACCACTGCGGCCACTGCCCCCGTGGCCTCGGCCATGACGCCGGCGCGGAATTCGCCCAATTGGTTGGAGGTGCCGATGAACAGCATATTGATGGCACTGACCCGCCCCAGCATGTCGTTGGGGGTATTCAACTGCACCAGCGAGGAACGCACCACCACGCTGATGGAATCCGCCGCACCCAGCAGGACCAGCGCGGCCACGGAAACCGGGATGGAGCGGGAATAGCCGAAGACGATGGTGGCCAGGCCGAACAGAAAGAGGGCGCCGAAGAGGGTCATGCCGATATTGCCGCCCAGGTTTTTACGTCCGAGGAACAACGCCGTTGCCGCGGCTCCCGCGGCCGGCGCCGCGCGCAGCGCGCCCAGGGCCCAAGGCCCGGCCTGCAGAATGTCCTTGGCGAAAATCGGCAGCAGGGCAGTGGCCCCGCCCAGCAGCACGGCGAACAGGTCCAGCGATAGCGTGCCGAACAGGATGCGGCGGCTGGCGATGAAGGTAAATCCCGCGAAGAGGCTTTGCCACGTGGTGGGTTCCTTGCGTACCGGCGGGCCTTCTGTCTTCATGGATAGCATGGAGACCAGGCCCACCCCGTAGCAGGCTGCTGCGGCGGCGTATACCCATCCCGCTCCCAGCGCATATCCCACACCGCCCAGCGCCGGACCGGCGATCTGCGCGACCTGGTTGGACGATGCCGACAGCGCCGTGGCCCGCGGAATCAGGAAGCGCGGCACGACCGAGGGGATCAGCGCGGGCAGGGTGGGCGATTCGAATGCGCGCGCCGCGCTGATCGCGACGATGGCCGCGTACACGATCTGATGATTCGCCTCACCGCTCAGGGATACCGCTGCCAGCACGATGGCGGCCAGCGCTTCGACGGCCATGCATATCGCGACGATCTTGCGCCGGTCGTAGCGGTCGGCAACGTGCCCAACCACCAGCGTCAGGATCAGCATCGGCGCGAATTGGGCCAGGCCGATCAGGCCCAGGTCCAGCGCGCTGCCGGTCAATGCATAGATTTGCCAGCCGACGGCGACCGAGACCATCTGGAATGCCAGCGAGGCGGCGAAGCGGGCCGCCAGGAAATGGGCGAAAGCCGGCCGCGCGAGCAGGCTGTCGTTATTGTCAGGCGTGGCCATGTATGCGGCATCGCTCTTCGACGAAGAAGTCGCCGATCGTAAACGAAAAATAAACTGGCCAGAAAATGCCGCGGTTGCCGCGCCAGAAAGGTGTTCAGAATAGCGTCAAGTTTCGACGGTGGACGGTGGTCTCTTGTCGTGATACTTTGCGCTCGCCTTCGCGGGCGCGCATGTCGCGCAGCAACCGCCGTCCTGTCTTTGCCTGCGGGAGCAGGGATGTACCCGATTTTCGTCTCCAAGCCGGCGGTCCGATCCGCCGATGGCCGCGGTCCCAACCGTTGGGATTGGGCTCTGCTGCCCCTCGTCCTGGGCGTGCTGGCGGCGTTGGCCTTCGGCGCGTCGCAGATGGCCAAGCCCTACGCGGTGGGTACGCCCCTGCCGATATCGCTGGACCCGGCCTACCTGCCGTACTACCTTTTGCGCACCACCCTGCGCATGTTCATGGCGCTGGCCGCGTCGTTGTTGTTCAGCTTCATCTTCGCCGCGATTGCCTCCAAGTCGCGCACGGCGGAAAAAATCCTGGTTCCGATGGTGGACATCCTGCAGTCCATTCCCATCCTGGGCTTCCTGTCGATCACGGTCACGGGGTTTATCGCCCTGTTTCCGGGCAGCCTGCTCGGCGTGGAGTGCGCGGCCATTTTCGCCATCTTCACGTCGCAGGCGTGGAACATGGCGCTGAGCCTGTATCAATCGATACGCACGGTACCGTCGGAGCTGAACGAGGCCGCGCGCGTGTTCCGCCTGAGCGCCTGGCAGCGCTTCTGGCGGCTGGAGCTGCCCTATGCCACGCCGGCCCTGCTATGGAACATGATGCTGTCGATGTCCGGCGGATGGTTCTTCGTGGTGGCCTCCGAAGCCATCACCGTATCCAACCAGGATATCAAGCTGCCCGGCATCGGCTCGTACATCGCGGTCGCCATCGACGCGCAGAACGTGCATGCGATCGTCTACGCCATCATCGCGATGGCGATCGGTATCCTGCTGTACGACCAGCTTTTCTTTCGCCCACTGCTGGCATGGGCCGACAAGTTCCGTTTCGAGGATACGCAAAGCAATACCGCGCAGCAGTCGTGGGTGCTCGACTGGCTGCGGCGCGGCCGGCTGACGCGGGCATGCAGCGAAGCGATGGCGGGACAGGCCCAACGCGTGCTCGGCTGGTTCCGCCGGGAATATGACGGAACGTCGGTGCGCGCGCGTGTGCGTACGCGCAGCGCCTATATCGAGCGCGCCGTGGATGCCGTGCTTACCGCACTGGCCTTGATCGCCGTGTGGCGGCTGGTGATCTTCGTGCATGCCGAGGTCGGCTGGGCGGAAGTCCTGCGCGTGTTCGGCTTCGGCCTGATCACGCTCGTGCGCGTGCTGGTGCTGATCGTCCTGGCGTCGCTCGTATGGGTGCCGGTGGGCATCATGATCGGCCTGCGCCCGGCGTGGTCGCAACGGGTCCAGGCGGTGGCGCAACTGCTGGCCGCTTTCCCCTCCAACCTGCTTTTCCCGCTGGCGGTCATCGTGATCGTCGCCTTCGGGCTGAATCCGGAAATCTGGCTGAGCCCGCTGATCATCTTCGGCACGCAGTGGTATATCTTGTTCAACGTGGTCGCCGGCGCGACCACTATTCCGAGCGAATTGCGCTACGCCGCCGACAACCTGGGCCTGAAAGGCTGGCTGAAGTGGCGGCGCTTCTATCTGCCGGCGGTTTTCCCCAGCTTCGTGACGGGCGCGATCACGGCCAGCGGCGGTTCCTGGAATGCCAGCATCGTCGCCGAGGTCGTCACCTGGGGCAAGACCACGCTGACGGCAACGGGCCTGGGCGGCTATATCGCGGACATGACTTCGCGAGGGGATTTTCCGCGCATCGCGCTGGGCATCGGCGTCATGTGCGTTTTCGTGATGGGTTTGAACCGGTTGCTGTGGCGCCGGCTGTATGTGTTGGCGGAAAAGTGGAGCAGATAGCGATGATGGCCCAGAACAATCTGCTGGAGCTGACCGGGGTCAGCAAGATGTTCCGTACCGCGGACGGCGCGGCGCGGTCGGTGTTGGAAGGCGTCGATTTCCATTTGCGGGATGGCGAGATCGTCGCCCTGCTGGGCAAGTCCGGATCCGGTAAATCCACGCTGCTGCGTATCATGGCCGGCCTGATCCCCGCCGATCACGGCACCGTCCGCTATCGCGGCCAGCCGCTGTACGGCCCGGCCGCGGGCATTGCGATGGTGTTCCAGTCCTTCGCGCTGTTCCCGTGGTTGACGGTGCGGCAGAACGTCGCGCTGGGCCTGGAAGCGCAGGGCGTGGCGCCGGCTGAACGGGAACAGCGTGCCGAGGCCGCGCTGGAGCTGATCGGCCTGGCGGGGTTCGGCGGCGCCTTGCCGCGCGAGTTGTCCGGCGGCATGCGCCAGCGGGTCGGCATTGCCCGGGCCCTGGCGACGAATCCGGACGTGCTGCTCATGGACGAGGCCTTCTCCGCGCTGGACGTGCTGACCGGCGAATCGCTGCGCGACGACATGCTGGAGCTGTGGGAAGAGCGCCGCATGGGCACGCGGGGCATCCTGGTGGTGTCGCACAACATCGAGGAAGCCGCCGTGATGGCCGATCGCATCCTCATCTTCGCCAGCGATCCCGGCCGCGTGCGCGATGAAATCCACGTGACCCTGCCGCGCCCCCGCAACGCGGATTCACCGGAAGTGCGGGCCCTGGTGGACCAGGTCTATTCGCTGATGACGGCCAAGCCGCTGCCGGCGTCGGCGGCCGGCGCGCCGGCCGCGCCGGTCCACCAGGCCTATCGCCTGCCCGATGCCAACGTCGGCACCATGGAGGCGGTATTGGAGCTGCTGGCGGAACCCCCGCTGAACGGCAGGGCGGACCTGCCGCGCCTGGCGGAGGAAGCCGGCCTGCCCGACGAGGAACTGTTCCCGGCCTACGAAGCCCTGGGCCTGCTGGGCCTGGCCGTCGTCGAGCAGGGCGATATCGCGCTGACTTCCGTGGGACGGCGCTACGCCGGCGCCGAACAGCAGGAGCGCCAGGAAATATTCGGGCGGCAATTGCTGGCGCATATTCCGTTGGCGGCCAACATCTGTCATTCGCTGCAGCAGGAGCCCACCGGCGAATTGCCGGACAAGCAGTTCCTGGACATGCTGGAGGAATTCCTCAAGGCCGACGAGGCCGAGCGCGTGCTCAGGGTCGCGGTCGAATGGGGCCGTTACGGCGAGGTCTACGCCTACGACTATCACACGGGCCGCCTGCACCTGCCGTCCACGCCGGCGGAGTGATCTCAGCCTTCGACGGCCTGCACCAGGCGGATGCGGGTGATCTCCGACGGCGCGCCGACGCGCTTGGGCGGTCCCCAGTAGCCGGTGCCGCGGCTGGTATAGACCCATAGCCGGCCCATTTTCCTGAGACCGGCGGTGAAGGGCTGCTGCAGGCGCACGAAGAAGTTCCACGGCAGGAATTGGCCGCCGTGCGTATGTCCGGAGATCTGCAGCGTGTAACCCACGGGTTCGGCCGCGATGGCCGTGCGCGGCTGGTGGGCCAGCAGGATGCGCACGGTCGCATCGGCCGGCGCCCCCAGGAGGGCACCGCGGGGATCGCTGCGCTGCGCGGGATCGAACTGTTCGGCTGTGTAGTCGGTGACGCCGGCCAGGACCAGCCGGGCGCCGTTGTGAGAGATGACCACATGGCGGTTGGACAGCACGTTCAGGCCCAGGCGCTGGAATTCCTTCACCCATTCCCGGGCTCCGGAATAGTATTCGTGGTTGCCCGTGACCAGATAGGCGCCGTAGCGGCCCGTCAGGCCACCCAGCGGCGCGGTATGCGGGGACAGTTGTTCCACCGGGCCGTCCACCACATCGCCGGTAATGGCCACGATATCCGCGCCCATGGCGTTGACGGCCCCGACGATGGCTTCGACGTAGGGCCGGCGGATGGTCGGGCCGACGTGCACGTCGCTGATCTGCGCAATGGTGAAACCCTCCAGGGCCCGCGGCAGGCCGGCGATGGGCACGTCCACCGTGACCACGCGCGCCAGGCGCCGCGCGTTGAACAGGCCCACCAGCGTGACCAGCAGCGCCAGCGCCGGCACGGCCAGCGCCGAGTCCGCCCGTAGCGATGCCAGGTCATGGGGCAGGCCGCGCAGCGCGTCCGCGGCCCAGGCGGCCGCCAGAAGCACATCCCGCAGCAGGGTCATTACCAGCAGCGAAGAGAAAAACCCCATCGCCATCAGGCCTATCCATGCCGCCTGGCGCGACCAGCTCAGGGCCATTTGCCTGGCGCGCGCGCCCAGCGGGATCAAGACGCAGGACGCCGCCACGTACAGCCCGGCAAGCCAGCGGATGCCATCGGCGACGGGAGCGTCGGGAATGAGGCGCAGCCCGATGTATACGTGCAGGAGGACGCCAATGGCGAGAATGCGGGTAATGAAGGAAGGACGGGGCATGCGTACGTAGCCTTCGCCGAATTGAAAAATAGTCGGCGCGCCCTCATTATCCCGTATGGCGGCGCCTGGCCGCGTTTTTGTCGCCCCCCGGGGGGCAGCCCGTGTGTAAATCGCCGCGAGAACGGATTTGAAAGATATCGAGACCCTGCTGCTGGAGTACGGGCCGCTGTTGGTATTCCTTAATGTATTGCTGGAGCAGGCCGGCCTGCCCATCCCGGCCTATCCGCTGCTGATCGTGGCCGGCGCGCTGGTCGCGCATGGCGATTTGTCATGGCCGCTGACACTGCTGGCCGCCGTACTGGCCTGCCTGATCGCCGATTCCGGCTGGTATGCAGGCGGCAAGCGCTTCGGCAGCGGCTTGCTGAGTACCGTCTGCCGCGTATCGATTTCGCGCGATTCCTGCATACGGCAGACGCAATCGCTTTATTGGCGCACCGGTCCGCGCGTACTGCTCGTCGCGAAGTTCCTGCCGGGTGCCAGCGCGCTTTCCACGGTCATGTCCGGTTTCGCCGGCCTGCCTTTCGGCGTGTTCGCGGCCTACGATGGAGTGGGGGCGCTGATCTGGGCCGGTTCGGCCCTGCTCATCGGGGTTGTCTTCAACGACATGGTGGGCCAGGTGCTGGACGTCCTCGGCGCCTACGGCGGATACGGCCTGCTGGCCATCGCCGTGGTCCTGGCCGGCTACCTTGCCTATCGCTGGATGCGCCGCAAACGCACCATCCGGCGTTTCGCCCATGTGCGCCGGGTCACGCTGGATGAACTGGACGATATGCAGGCACGCGGCTGCGTGCCCGTGCTGCTCGACGTACGCGCCAGCAGTGACGATCCCTTGCCCGGCGCCATCGCGATCGACCCGCGGGGACCTATCGGCGAGGAACCCTATCACTGGCCCCTGGACGCGCAGATCGTCGTGTATTGCGCATGTCCGGAGGAAATCTCGGCGGCTGTCCTGGCCGACCGGTTGCTGAAGGCCGGCTACCGCAATGTCTGCGCCCTGGCCGGCGGCTATGAGGCCTGGCGTGCGAGGCAAAGCGCGGCGGACGCCGTGCCCCCCGCGTCGATTCACGTGTCCGGCGGTTGAGCCGAGATGGCCAGGACGCCGCGTCCCGCCGCTACCGACGCGCCGTCCCTGCAGAGCCGGCGCGATATCGATCCCTCCGTGGCGGAATTCCTAGATGCCCTGTGGCTGGAAGACGGTTTGTCCCGCAACACGCTGGGCGCGTACCGCAACGACCTGGCGGCCTTCGACGTCTGGCTGCATGAACACGAGGGCCGGCGCATCTCCGAGGCACGCACCGGCGATATCGAAAGCTGGTTCGCTTCCGTTCATGCGGATACGCGGCCGACTACGGCCAACCGGCGCCTGTCGGCGCTGCGGCGCTACTTCCAATGGGCCTTGCGAGAACGGCGGATCGCCCAGGACCCCTGCCTGTCCGTGCGATCCGCCCGGCAGCCCCTGCGCACGCCCAAGATCCTGTCGGAGTTCCAGGTCGAGGCGCTGCTGCGCGCGCCGCGGGTGGAAACCGAACTTGGACTGCGCGACAAGGCCATGCTGGAGACCCTGTATGCCACCGGGCTGCGGGTGTCGGAGCTGGTCGGGCTGGCAGCGCTGGACGTCAACCTGAATGAAGGCGTGGTCCGGGTGGTGGGCGGCAAGGGCGGCAAGGACCGGCTGGTGCCGCTGGGCGCGGAGGCGGCGCATTGGGTGGATCGCTATGCGAAGCACGCGCGGCCGCTGCTGCTCGCGGGGCGTATGTGCGATGCGTTGTTCGTCACGGTGCGGGGCGAGGCCATGCACCGGCAGACCTTCTGGCTGATGGTGGGCCGTTATGCGCGCGAAGCCGAGATACGCGCGCCGATTTCACCGCACGTCCTGCGTCACGCTTTCGCCACGCATCTCGTCAATCATGGCGCGGATCTGCGCGTGGTCCAGATGCTGCTGGGCCACGCGGATATATCCACCACGCAGATCTACACGCATGTCGCGCGCGAGCGTTTGAAGACGCTGCATGCGCAGCATCATCCGCGCGGTTGATCCGCTGCCAGGGTCGCCTGCTTGCGGTGTCGGCGGGCCTAGCGCGTCTTGCGGAAGGTCAGGTTCACACGGCTGGCACCGGTAGCCGGGTGCAGGCCGTCGCGCAGCGGCGCGATGCCGTGGAACGCCAGGCGCGAGGGGCCGCCCCAGACGGCGACGTCGCCATGCACGAGGGGAAAGCGGCGTGTGGGATCTGTCCGCTGCAGGCCACCGAACAGGAACGTGGCCGGCAAGCCCAGCGATACCGATACGATGGGCGCGCGCAGATCCAGTTCGTCGCGGTCCTGGTGCAGGGTAAGCCGCGCGCCGGGACGGTAAAGGTTGATCAGGCAGGCCTCGGGCGCGAAATCCGCATATCCCGCGCGCGCGGCCGCCTCGCGCGCCAGCTCCGCCAGGATATCCGGCATGGCGGGCCAGGGCTGGTCGCTGAGCGGATCCAGCGGCCCATAACGGTAGCCCCGCCGATCGGATATCCATCCCTGGGCACCGCAATTGGTCATCGCCACGGACATCCGTTGTCCGCCCGGGGTGATCAGGTGGCGGAACGGCGCCGCTGCGGCGATTGCCTTGACCGCGGCCAGCAAAGCCGGCGCGCGGGCGCAAGCGTAGCGGCGCAGCAGCACCGCGCCGGCGGCGATGGGTTCGTCCCAGGGAGTTTCCTCATCCGGACTGCCGAACAGGTCGCCCGACGAGGGCGGGGGAATAGGGGCGGGCATGCGCGCATTGTAGGTCCGCCGGGGTGCCCGCAAGCGGGCGCTGCACGGCAGATCGGGGAGCGGTTCCCACGCTGCGCGTGGCATCGCCGCGCAGGATGGCCGGCGCGGTTCCGGCGCTAGTAGAATAGGCTTCGATTTTGATGCAGGCGTGATCACCATGGAAGATACTTTCGACTTTCCCCAGCGGCTGACCAGCGGCTACCAGGATTTTCTCGCCGGACGTTTCCCCGCGGAGCGCAACCGGTACCGTCAACTGGCGGAAGGGCAGAGCCCCGAAATCATGGTCATCGGCTGCTGTGACTCGCGCGTCGCCCCCGAATTGATTTTCGATGCCGGTCCCGGGGAAATGTTCGTGCTGCGCAACGTGGCGAACCTGGTGCCCCCCTACGAGCCCGATTCGCATTACCACGGTACCAGTTCGGCCATTGAGTTCGCCGTCAACGGATTGAACGTCAAGCACATCGTAGTCATGGGCCATGCTTCCTGCGGGGGCATCCGTTCGTACTACGACGATGCCGAGCCCCTGGCCAAGGGCGACTTCATCGGCAAGTGGATGTCGCAGATCGAAGCCACCGCCAGCAAAGTGGATTTGACCGGAGAACGGCAGGCGGACCTGCGCCGGCTTGAACTGCGCGTCGTCGAGCATAGCCTGAAGAATCTCATGACCTTCCCCTATATCCGCCAGCGCGTCGAGCGCGGCGAGCTGCACTTGCACGGTGCCTATTTCGGCGTGGCGACGGGCCTGTTGTTCATCCGCGATCCGCGGTCGGGCGAATTCTTTCCGTTCGGCGAAGGGCCCGGCGACGACAGCGCCGGCTAGGCGCCTTTCCTTACCCGGAAGGAACCTGCCCCGATGCCCGATTCATACTGCCCGCCGCGCCGCCGGCTGTTGCGAGCCCTGGGGGCGTCCGCTGCCCTGGGCGCTGCGCCCGCCGTACGGGTGTGGGCGCAGCCCGCGCCGCTGCGCATCGGCGTTATCGCCAGCGTGGCCAACGAAGCGACGGAAATCGCCATGGCCCAGGCCCGCGATGAAGGCGTCAATGCGAAGCTGGTGGAATTCGCCGATTGGGTGATGCCCAATGTGGCCGTCGCCGACGGCTCCATCGACGCCAATTACTTCCAGCACGAGCCCTTCCTGGATCTTTTCAACCGCAGCCGCGGCGCCAATCTGCAGCCCATCGCGTATGGTTATTCGACCACCATGGGGCTGTTTTCCAAGAAGGTGAAGCGCGGCGAGCCCATGCCGCCGGGCGCCTCGATAGGGATCCCGTCCGACCCGGTCAATACGGGCCGCGCCCTGTTGCTGTTGCAGTCGATGGGATTGATCCGGCTGAAGGCTGGCGCAGCCGAACGCGCGACGCTGCTGGACGTGGAAAGCAACCCGCTGGACCTGAAATTCGTGGCCATCGAAGGGGCGCAGGCGGCGCGTGCCTTCGACGATGTGACGGCTTCGGCCACCTACACGACCTTCGCCAGGCATGGCGGACTGGGCGAAAAGGATGGGCTGGCGTTCGACAACGGCGATCCCGCCAATGTCCGGCGCTACGCGATACGCTGGGTGGCGCTGCCCGAGCACGCACAGGATCAGCGTCTGCTGAAATTGATCTCCGTTTACCAGCGTTCGCCGCAGGTCAAGGAGGCGCTGCGGCGCCAGTATGGCGAGCTGATCGATTTTCCCTGGTAGGGCAGCGTCCCGGTACCCGGGTATGAGCCCCGGGCGCGTACGCGCTGGATGCGGCATCGGCTGCTTCCTGCACGC
This sequence comes from Bordetella sp., assembly GCF_057362025.1. Lineage (NCBI taxonomy): Bacteria > Pseudomonadati > Pseudomonadota > Betaproteobacteria > Burkholderiales > Alcaligenaceae > Bordetella > Bordetella sp. The sequence continues at coordinate 16,102 of NZ_JBMQQZ010000065.1, forward strand.
GGCATGCGGCATGCGGCACCGGCCGCTTCATTCTTCCGTCGGCGTATCGCCCTCCAGCGTGAACAGGTCCCATACCGCGGTAAACAGCGCGGCGATCAGCGGTCCGATCACGAAACCGTTCAGGCCGAACAGCGCCATGCCGCCCAGCGTCGAAATCAGGACCAGCCAGTCGGGCAGCTTGGTATCCTTGCCGACCAGGATGGGGCGCATGATGTTGTCGACCGTGCCGATCACGAGCACGCAGAAGGCAATCAGTCCCAGCCCCTGCCATAGTGCGCCGGTGACCAGGAAATACACCGCCACCGGGACCCAGATCAGCGCCGCTCCCACGGCGGGCAGCAGCGACAGGAAGGCCATCAGCACGCCCCACAGCAGGGATCCCTGGATGCCCAGCACCCAGAATGCCAGGCCACCCAGCAGACCCTGGGTGGCGGCCACCGCCACGTTGCCCTTGATGGTGGCGCGGATCACCGTCGTGAACTTGCGCGTCAGGTGCTGCTTGTAGGCCTCGCTGAGCGGAATCGACCGGCTGATGCTGCGCGACAGGCTCGCGCCGTCGCGCAGCAGGAAAAACAGCAGGTACAGCATGACGCCGAAACTAATGACGAACTGGAAGGTATCCTGGCCGATGCTGAATGCCTGCGTGGCCAGGAACTGGCTGGCCTGCACGGTCGCGGCGCTAAGCTTCTGCTGCAGGCTGCGGATGTCGGACAGGTCGAAGCGGTCCAGCAAGCCGTGCACGGACGGGGGCAGGGCATTCACGACGCGTTCGAAGTACACGCCGAAGTTCAGGTTGCCGGACTTGATCTGCTGGTAGAGCGCCGTGCCTTCCTGCACCAGCGAGCCGGTGATCAGGATCATGGGCAGGATGGCGATCAGCACGCAGAGCAGCAGGGTGATCAGCGCGGCCAGGTTGCGCCGCTTGCCCATGCGCGCCAGCAGCCGGCGGTGCAGGGGCGAAAATATGATCGCCAGGATGGTGCCCCAGAAGACGGCGCCGTAGAATGGCCACAGGATCCAGCCGAAGGCGATCGAGACGGCCACCAACAGGAACAGGAAGGTCCGATAGTGCAGATTGGAATTGCTCATTGTTTGGGGGTTCCCGCGATAGCGCGCCCGACCCGTGCGGCCGGGCGCCATGCGCATGATGCCATTGTCGCCGGGCCACGTGCGCCATTTATGGCAGGAGGAAGACAGACATGACGGATTCCGTCGATCTTAAGGGTATCGGGCTGAAAGTCACATTCCCGCGCCTGAAAATTCTGGATCTCTTTCGCAACAGCGAACAGCGCCATCTCAGCGCGGAAGACGTCTATCGCCACCTGATGAATGAAGGCGTTGAAATGGGCCTGGCGACGGTCTATCGCGTGCTGACCCAGTTCGAACAGGCGGGGTTGCTCAAACGCAGCCAGCTGGGCGGCAACAAGGCCGTTTTCGAACTGAACGACGGCGAACGGCATCATGGACACCTGGTCAGTACTTCCACTGGGATCGTCGAGGAATTCGTCGACCCGGAAATCGAACGGCGGCTGCGGCAGATTGCCGACGATATGGGCTATAGCCTGACGGAATTCACGATCACCATATTCGCCACGCCCAAATAAGGGCTGTCGCGGGGCGATTCAGCGGCTGGCGGCGGCTACCTCGAAAAAGCGCGCGAGCAGGGGCGTATCGTTGTCCTTGCGGTGCGCCAACAGGATCTGGCTGCCGGCATCCGGCGTGTCCAGCGGGCGGTACACCACCCCTGGGATACCGGTTTTGGCGTAGGTTTCCGGCAGAATGGAAATACCCATCCCCGCGGCCACCAGGCCAACGATGGTGGCTCCTTCCCGGGCCTCCTGGCCGATCTGCAGGGCGAACCCGGCACGGCTGGCGAGGACGCTGACGTGCTCGAACAGGCCGCAGCCCAGGCCGCGCGGGAACAGGATGAAAGACTCGCCGGACAAGGCCGCCATCGATACCGGCGTGTCCTGGCGTGCCAGCCGGTGGCCCGCCGGCAGTGCGGCCATCAGCCGGTCGCCCCATAGCGTCAACACGCGGACGTCCGGCGGCGGGCAGAACAGGATGGACGGGCGCAGGAAGCCCACGTCGATACTGCGGTCGGCCAGTGCCTGCAATTGCTGGCCGGTGGACATGTGCAACAGGTCCGCCTTGGCGGAGGGATGGCTGCTGCGGAAAGCCTGCACGATCCGGGGAAAGGCGTCGAACATCGGCACGGAGGCGGTGAACGCAATGCGGATTTCGCCCGCCTCGCCCTGCATTGCCTGGCGGACGACGTCGCCGGCTCGCTCCAGGTGCTGCAGGGCGCGCCTGGCCTGGTCCAGGAACAAGGTGCCGGCCTCGGTCAGCTCCACGCGCCGTTTGGTTCGGTGCAACAGCGTCGCGCCCAATTCGTCTTCCAGGGATTTCACCTGCATGCTCAAGGGCGGCTGGCTGACATGCAGGCGGCGGGCCGCCGCGCTGAAGCTGAGTTCCTCTGCCACCGCGACAAAGTAGCGGAGTTGACGGAAATCCATGGTTATTTGAAAAACATATGAATGTGCAACGGAAAAAGTATTGGACACTATAACTAAGGGTAAACCATTATGACGGTCGCAACATACTGAATTTTTTTAGAACTCTAGGAGACTCCGATGCGAGCTGACAGCATGCTGTCCAAATTCTTCCGCGGCCTGGCCCTGGCTACGGCCGTCGCCGGCGTCGCGATGCCCGCGATGAGTCATGCGGCTGACTTCCCGTCCAAGCCCATCAAGATTGTCGTGCCCTACGCACCGGGCGGCGCCGTCGATATCGTCACCCGGCTGGTCGCCCAGAAGATGGGCGAAACGCTCAAGCAAAGCATTATCATCGACAACCGCCCTGGCGGGGCAACCAACATCGGCATGGACATCGTGGCGCGCGCGCCCGGCGATGGCTATACGCTGTTGACCGCCTCGAACTCCCTGGCCAGCAATGCCGCCCTGTTCACGAATCTGAACTTCGACCCCGCCAAGGACCTGGTTCCCGTGGGCGCGATCGGCTACGCGCCGCTGGTCGTCGTCGTGCCCTCGTCGTCGCCCTTCAAGACCCTGCAGGATCTGATCGCCGCAGGCAAGGCCAGTCCGGACAAGCTGACTTACGCGTCTGCCGGCAACGGCAGTTCGGGCCATCTGGCCAGCGAACTGCTGAAGGATGAAGGCAAGTTCAATGCGCTGCATGTTCCCTACAAGGGCGGCGCGCCTGCCATCACCGATATGCTGGGCGGACGCATCAGCTTCATGTCGATCAACCCGGTCGAGGCGATCCCCCACATCAAGGCGGGCAAGATGACGCCGCTGGCCGTGCTGGACAGCAAGCCCTCGGCGCTGTTGCCGGGCGTGCCCACGATTGCGTCGCTGGGCCTGCCCAACGCCGCGGCCTCGGTCTGGTGGGGCCTGTGCGCGCCCAAGGGCACGCCGGCCGATGTGATCGCCAAGTTGAATGACGCCCTGCAAAAGGCCCTGGCCGACACCGCCGTGCAGACGCGCTTGTCGGAACTGGGCGCCGTCACCACGCCGGGCACCGCCGCGGATTTCGGCAAGTTCGTGCAGGGCGAGACCGTCAAGTGGGCGCGTGTGATCAAGGCCGCGAATATCAAGGCTGATTAGAAGAGCCCACCCCCGAAGCGCTGCGCGCTTCCCCCTCAAGGGGGCGACGCTGGAGGACCGGCAGAGCCGGATCCTCGGCGTCCCGGGTCGGCGGCAGCTGTTTTTTTGGGTGGCGGTTGTGGCTGATCCCACCCTTGAAGCGCTGCGCGCTTCCCTTTCGAGGGGGCGACGCTGGAGGGCTGGTGGGGCCGGATCTTTGGGGTGCGGGTTGGGAGCACCTGTTTTTTTGCGATGTGCGATGCGGGGGGCGTGCCGTGCTTTGGAGCGATGAGGTGAGCTACGCCGTACGGAATATCCAGCGCGCCGATGGCGCGGTTATCGCGCAGCTGGCGGCGGCCGGGACAGCGACGG